>CAYGOX010000341.1:0-1584 GCA_964351485.1 uncultured Halioglobus sp. | reverse complement strand
AGTAAGGTCACGACCTTTCCAGCGATGGACAAGTGTTTCATAGCGCTTCCTTCACATTGCGTAGTGTTGTCAGGGTTGATTCAAACGTTACAGCAAATCATCACGGTGTCAGGTAGGGAGACCAGGCCGGCTCACGCACATCGCCCTCCCGGGCGGGCAGTCGAAACTTGAAACCTCCGTCTACAGACACTGCGGCGAGAATGCCGCGTCCCCCGTGCTTGGTTGCGTACAATACCATAGAGCCATTAGGGGCGATACTGGGACTTTCGTCCAGCGCGGTGCTGGTCAACGACTGCAACCGCTCGGTCTGCAGGTCCAGCAGCGTAATCTGGTAGCGGCGCTCGCGCTGGCTCACCATCACCATGTTGCGGCCGTCCTGGGCCACCCGCGCGCGTGCGTTGTATGCACCATCAAAGGTCACGCGGTCGGTCGTGCCGGCGCGCAGGTCGTAGCGGTAGATCTGCGGCTTGCCGCCCCGGTCCGAGGTGAATAACAGGGAGTTACCGTCCGGCATCCAGGTCGGCTCGGTATCGATGGCGTAGTGGCTGGTGAGCCGCTTCAAACGCTTGCTCGCCAGGTCCATCAGGTAGATATCGGGGCTACCGTCCTTGGAGAGCACCATCGCCATGGTATTGCCGTCGGGCGACCACGCCGGCGACCCGTTGATCCCCTTGAAGTTAGTGAGCTGCTCGCGACGCCCGGTCGCCAGCTCCTGGCGATAGATGGCGGGACGGCCGGTCTCGAACGACACGTAGGCGATTTCACGGCCATTGGGGGACCACGCAGGCGCCAGAATCGGTTCGCGCGATTCGAGCAGCACAATGGGCCGCGCGCCGTCGGAGTCGGCCAGGGTCAGGCGCGAGTAATCCTTGCCGCCGGGCACGCGGGTTACCGACACGTACAGCAGTCGCGTGGCGAACGCGCCCGGAATCCCGGTCAGCTTTTCGTAGACCTCATCGGCCACACGGTGCGCCAGCATGCGCGCCTCGCTCACCGGGCCAGTCACGGCACCGCTGTGCACCATCGTCTGGCGGTTGACGTCGAACAGCTCGTACTCCACCCGCATGGGTTCGACCGCCGATACCCGGCCGAGCAGGATGTACTCGGCGCTGATTGCGCGCCAGTCGCGGTAGAACAGCTCCTGCTCCGAGCGGGGACGGCTGAGCATGTCGGCGCGCGCTATCGGTGCGAACTGGCCGCTGCGGGCGAGATCGCTGTCGATCACCGCAGCGATATCATCGTTTGTGGAAGTGCCACCGGGCCAACTGAAGGGCACCACGGCGATGGCCGTGGGCTTGTCCCTCCCCTCGGTAATCTCGATCACAAGTTCGGCCCGCGCCGGTGCAATACAGGCGAGCAACAGGAAAACGGTGGCCATGAGCGACGGCAGGAGCGAAGCTTTATCGAGTGACTTCATCAGTAACGCAAATCCTCTGGTCTGAAGAGCAGGCGAAAGCGCCTGAACGTGGTTTCAAATTCCCGTGTGGGCAACTTCTGCAGCTCGGGAAACTCGCCGGCTTTCTTGACCGCGTTGACAGCAGAACGGTCGAAGGCGTCGTTGCCACTGCTTTCCAGAATGCTGAC
>CAYGOX010000340.1:0-4095 GCA_964351485.1 uncultured Halioglobus sp. | reverse complement strand
AGCGCCTCGTCGACCTGCCGGGGTATGGTTTTGCCAAGGTACCCATGGAAGTAAAGAAAGAATGGACGCGTCAACTTGAGCACTACCTGCAACGCCGGGAGAGCCTGCGCGGCCTCATCCTGCTCATGGATGTGCGCCACCCGCTGCAACCGTTTGACACCCAGATGCTGTCCTGGGCCACGGCGGCGGCAATGCCCGTCCATGTCCTGCTGACCAAAGCCGATAAACTCAAGCGGGGTCCGGCCAAGAGCACCCTGCTGAAAGTGCAAGCCGAGCTCAAGCGCTACGAGGGCCTGGCGACGGCGCAGCTGTTTTCAGCGCTCAAGCACGACGGGCATGACGAATTGCGCGCGGTGCTCGACCGCTGGCTGACAGACGCCAGCGTCTACGCCGAGGACGATGACAATGACGACGACAGCCTGGACTGACTCTGCGCATCGGCTCAAAAAAAAGCCCCGGCACTTCTAGGGAAAATGCCGGGGCAGTCCAATGTCTCCTGGAGAAAGAGACTTGCTCGCAGTGGCCCATGAAGAATAAGCCACAAAGGGATGTAGCTCTCACTACGAAAGATCAGACCGGGCCCGGCGGAAAAAGTTCGATGCCGATGAAAATTTTTTAGTGCGCCTCGTCCCAGTTGGCGCCAATACCGGCCTCCACCAGCAACGGTACTGACAGCTTGGCTGCTCCGGCCATGAGATCACACACCTGGTCGGCAATGTCCTGTGCCGCCTTCTCTGCAACCTCGAACACCAGTTCGTCATGCACCTGCATGATCATCCTGGCATCGACCTCGCTGTCCGACAGCCAGCCATGCACCGCGAGCATCGCCTTCTTGATGATGTCGGCGGCGGTACCCTGCATCGGCGCATTGATCGCCGTGCGCTCGGCCGCCTGCGCGCGCATCTTGTTGCGCGCATTGATTTCCGGCAGGTACAGGCGGCGTCCGAACAACGTCTCGACGTAGCCCTGCTCCCGCGCCAGCTCCCGCGTGGTGTCCATGTAACGCGCGACGCCGGGATACCGTTCAAAGTAACGGTCGATGTACTGCTGCGCCTCGTTGCGGCCCAGTTGCAGCTGCCTGGCCAGGCCAAACGCGGACATGCCGTAGATCAGGCCAAAGTTGATCGCCTTGGCTTTGCGGCGTTGTTCGCCCGACACATCCTCCAGCGCAACCTCGAACACCTCGGCGGCGGTTGCCTGGTGCACGTCCTGCCCTTCCCCAAAGGCTCGCAATAAACCTTCATCCTGCGACAGGTGCGCCATGATCCGCAGTTCGATCTGCGAATAGTCTGCCGCCATAATTTTGTAGCCATCTGGCGCGATAAAGGCCTGGCGGATGCGCCTGCCCTCCTGGGTGCGAATCGGGATGTTCTGCAGGTTGGGGTCGGAAGATGAAAGTCGGCCGGTGGCCGCCACGGCCTGGTGATAGGACGTGTGCACCCTACCCGTCTTCGCGTTGATCATGTCCGGCAGCTTGTCGGTGTAGGTCGACTTCAGCTTGCTCAGCGTACGGTGTTCAAGCAGCAGCTTTGGTAGCGGGTAATCGAGCGCCAGTTCGACCAGCACTTCTTCGGCCGTCGACGGCGCCCCCTTGGGAGTCTTCTTGATAACCGGCAGTTCCAGCTTGTCGAACAGGATCGCGCCGATCTGTTTCGGCGACCCGAGGTTGAACTCCTCCCCGGCAAGGTCAAACGCTTCTTTTTCCAGGCCCGCAATGCGTTCACCCAGCTCCTGGCTTTGCGTGTGCAGCATCTCGCGCGAGAGCAGCGCACCGGTCCTCTCGACCTGCGAGAGGATGGGCACCAGCGGCAGTTCTATATCGCACAATACTTCGGGCAACCTGCCCTGCCCTTCGAGCTTTGGCCAAAGCGCATGGTGCAGGCTCAATGTGATATCGGCATCTTCGGCTGCGTAAGGCCCGGCTTCCTCGAGCTTGATCTGGTTGAAGCTGAGCTGTTTCGCGCCCTTCCCCGCAATGTCTTCAAAGTGGATCGTCTTGCGGCCCAGGTACTTCAGCGCCAGGCTGTCCATGTCATGCCGTGTGGCAGTGCTGTCGAGCACGTAGGATTCGAGCATCGTGTCAAAGCGGATGCCGCGCAGGGTGATGTCGTGGTTGGCGAGCACGTTGGCGTCGTACTTGAGGTTTTGGCCGACCTTCGCCACCTGCTCATCCTCCAGCAGTGGTTTCAGCCTGCCCAGTACCTCGTCGCGTGGCAGCTGGTCCGGCGCGCCGAGATAATCGTGGCCGAAAGGCACATAGGCTGCCTCCCCCGGCTGCACGCTGAACGATACGCCGACGACTTCGGCCTCCATGTAATTGAGGCTCGTGGTTTCTGTGTCGAATGCGAACAGGTCGGACGCCGCCAGCCGTTCGAGCCATGCATCGAACGCGTCGCTGGTCAGGATGACCTGGTAATCCACGTCCGCTGCTTCGGCGGCATCTGCCGCTCCTGTGCCCTCCCCCAGCAACTCATCGAGCCAGGACCGAAACTCCAGGCGCGTAAACCAGTCGATCAACGCGTCGTTGTCGGGTTCGCCGTTGTGCAGCGCCTGCGGCGCGACGTCCAGTTCGACATCCGTCTTGATAGTGGCCAGCTCGTGAGAAAGGAACGCGTTGTCCTTTTCCTTTTCCAGCTTCGCCGCCATGCTCTTGGCACCGCGAAAGCCCAGGTCAGCCACCTTGTCGAGATTGGCATAAATCGCATCGAGTCCACCCAAGCCCTGCAACAGCGCCAGCGCGGTCTTCTCGCCGACACCCGGCACCCCCGGGATGTTGTCGACCTTGTCGCCCATCAGCGCGAGCAAATCGATGATGAGCGCCGGCGGAACACCGAACTTTTCGTTCACGGCGGCCTCATCGAGTTCGGTCTCGGTCATGGTATTGACCAGTCTGACATGAGCATCGACCAGCTGGGCCATGTCCTTGTCTCCGGTCGAGACGATGACATCCCTGCCCTGCTCACTCGCCTGCCTGGCAAGCGTACCAATCACATCGTCCGCCTCGACACCGGCAACGCAGAGAAACGGCAGGCCCATGGCCTTCACAATTGCGTGAATGGGCTCGACCTGCTCGCGCAGTTCGTCGGGCATCGGCGGCCGGTGCGCTTTGTAGTGTTCAAAGATGTCATCCCGGAAGGTCTTGCCCTTGGCGTCGAACACCACCGCGACCGGGCTATCGGGATACTCGGCGACGAGCTTGCGCAACATGCTGATGACGCCGCGCACGGCGCCCGTGTGCTGGCCCGAGGACGTCGTCAGCATGGGCAGCGCGTGGAACGCCCGGTAGACGTAGGAAGAACCGTCAACAAGGATCAGTGGAGACTTTTTCTCGGCCATAATAGAACTAACTCATTGCGAAGCCCAATAGCCCTTTGCTTGGCCGTAGTGGGCGCTTACTTATGTTTTAAGCCTTTCATTTATTGTCTTTCCCACCAGGCCATTGCGGACCGCAGGGTCACCTTCATCTTGGCAAGATCCAGTGGGGCTTTGAAGAAGCCATGATAATCACCGCGCGGGTTTATTAATACCACATTGGAACTGTGGTCGACCTGGTAGTTATCTCCCTGCCCGGGCACCTTGCGGAACGGTGTATTGAGCGCCGTGGCAAAGCGGTGAATATCGAGGAATTGCCCGGTGACGCCCACGAAATCCGGGTTGAAGTAGGGCACGTAGCTGGCCAGCTGCTCTACCGTGTCGCGCGCCGGATCGACAGACACCATCACCACCTGGATATCTTCGGCCTCCGTGCCCTCCAGGCTGGTAACCAGCTCGTTCAGGAAGGTCATCGTCGTCGGACAGATATCCGGGCAGTACGTGAACCCGAAAAACAGCAGGCTCCATCGACCTTCGAGCCGCGCGGGAGTAAACGGCGCACCCCGGTGGTCGACCAGGGCAAACTCACCGATATCCCTGGGAGTCTGGTGCAGGTAGAGGCCGTTCGCCTTCATCTCTGTCTCGGTCATCATGCGCGGCAGGGAGATGCGGTGCACGAAGCCTGCAACGATAAACATGATAAACAGCAGGATCGCGACAACGGTCAGCTTGATATTGCGTGACTGGCTCATAAGGTGGCCACCGGGAACAGGTAATTATCCA
>CAYGOX010000339.1:0-4121 GCA_964351485.1 uncultured Halioglobus sp. | reverse complement strand
GGTGGTTGAGCGGCCGTAGGAAGCGGGTTCCTTGCGGTGATGCTTTTCACCGGCCTCTGAATCATCGAGCACCTTGTCCCACGGGAACGGCGTGTAGGGCGTGGAGTCTCTCACCTTGTGCCGGATCGCCGTGAAATAACCGGCCTCGTGCAGCGAGTCGGACAGTGTCGGGTAACCCGGATCACTGACCGGCACGAACCCCTCTACCCCGTTGCTGTGCGGGTAGCGACCCGACCACATCACGTTGCGCGACGGCATGCAGTTCGCAACCTGCACATGGGCGCGCTCAAAGCGCAGGCCCGCGCGCGCCAGGGCATCGATGTGCGGGGTGGCGTCGGGGACCGCAGCGCCGAAAGCACCGACGGAATCGGCGTTCATGTCGTCCACCGTAATCACCAGGATATTGGGTGGGCGCGTCGCCTCCTGAGGAACCGGTGAGCGCGAGGTGGCGCAACCGGCCAGGCAGAGCGCAAGCATTAACGTGATACAGGTACGAAGCATGGCAACTCCGGGTCGACGATTACCACTACGATAAGCGCCACACGCGTGTTTTGAAAGGGGTAGCGCTGCTGGTACAGCGGCGTCCGCTTTGGTAGTGTCCAGCCTTGAATACCTGCAGCGCCGAGAACCCGCCACCCGCGTCATGTCCTGCTACCTGTTTGTCCTGTGCCCGCCCTACAGCGGCTCCACCCTGCTGTGGAAACTGCTGGCCACCTCGGCGAACGTGTCGGCGCTGCCCGCCGAGGGACAATTTCTGCCCGAGGTCAGCGACATCATGCGCGACAAGCCCTGGCAGTCAGAGCACCCCTTGCCGTGGCCGCAGATCAAGGCCGCCTGGGAGCAGCACTGGGATCACAGCAAGCCGGTACTGCTGGAAAAAAGCCCGCCCAACCTGGTGCGCGCCGAGGCGATTGCCCGGCATTTTTCACCGGCGAAATTCATTATCATGGTGCGCGACCCCTACGCCCATGCCGAGGGGCTGATCCGCCGCAATGAATGGCCGGTGCGCCGCGCGGCGAACTTCTCCGCCATGTGCCTGCGCACGCAGTGGCGCAACGTGCAGACGCTGAAGGATACGCTGGTGCTGACCTACGAGGACCTGGTCGCCGACCCGGCCGGTGTGTGCGCGCGTATCGGACAGTTCCTACCCGACCTCGACGACATCGACCACCGCGCCAGCTTCGAGGTGCACTCGCTCGACGGCACGGTAAACCGGCCCATCACCGACCTGAACGCCAGGAAAATCGCCTCCCTCGATACGGCGACGATGGACGAATTGAATCAGCACTTCGCGGCGCACCGCGATACCCTCGACCTGTGGAAATACCCCTTCCGCGGTTGAGGTCTTGTGGTAAATTCCCCCTTGGGGCAACACCGCGCTGACAGCCACTGCCGGAGGTAGACCGAGATGCGACTGAAACTGTTCCTGACGGGCCTGGTGCTCGCGCTCACCGCGTGCAGCGACGGCGATGACCGTTTCGGTGCTGTCGACCTGACACCGCTGCTGGCGCGCTACACGCTGAGCAGCAACGACAGCGTGCCCGAGGGTGTCGCCTTCGATCCGCGCGAGCGTGCCTTCTACGCCACCAGCCTGCAGGGCGCCAGCATTACCCGCATCGACGCCGACGGCACCGAATCAGTGTTCCGCGCGGCCGACGGGCGCGCCAGCCTGGTGGGGATCAAGGTTGACGCATCGCGCCGCCTGCTCTGGGTCTGCGCGCGCAACGTCGACGCAATGGACAACCGCGTCTGGGTGTTCGACCTGGACTCGGCGCAAATGCGCCAGGAGTTCCTGCTCGGCGCACTCGCCACCGAGGGAAGTTGCAACGACGTGGCGCTGGACGCCAACGGCACGGCTTACGTGACCGATTCGGGCAACCCGAACATCTATCGCCTCGACGCACAGAGCGGCGAAGGCAGCGTACTGGTCAGCGACCCGTTGCTGGCCGACGTCACCACGCTGGGCCTGGGCCTGAACGGCATCGCGGTGACGCCCGATGGCAGCGGCCTGATCGCCGGTCGCTTCGCACCGGCAAGCCTGTTTCATATCGACCTGCCCGCGGCAGACACGGTCACCCCCATCGAACTGTCCGGCGACACACTGCCACCCCCGGACGGCATCGTGTTTCTTGACGGCGACCTGTACAGCGTGTCCGATGCCGCGGTGAGTCGCGTCAGGCCCGGCGCAGACTTCACCACCGCCACGGTGACCCTGCGCGAACAGGTCAGCGGACTTTCCACCGCCACCGTGGCCGAGGGCGCACTCTACGTGATCAAGAGCGAGGTCACCCGCTCGGTACTGGGCCAGCCACTGGAGCTGCCTTTCGAAATTTTCCGTGTCGACACGGCAGCGTTTGAGGATTAAGCGATGACTATCAGGAACCTGTCTGCGCTTTCACAGCGCTGGATGCAACGCACACTGCGCAAGGTTGAAGTGCCCGAGGACCTGGACAGCGTGGCCGACATCGACTGGGACAACGAGGTCGATCCCGGCTCGGTGGATCTCTCCGAGGATGCGGTACTGGCTATCTGGGACGCCTGCCAGGACCTCTACCGCAGCGGCGCCTACCCCATGCTGAGCCTGTGCCTGCGCCGGCGCGGCGAAATTGTCATCAACCGCTCGATCGGCTACCTGGACGATACGCGGGTGGGAACCGTGAACGACCCGATCTGCCTGTTCTCCGCCTCCAAGGCGGTGTCGGCCGTCCTCATCCACCTGCTGGCGGAACAGGGGAACGTCGACCTGCTCAACCCGGTCAGTTACTACATTCCAGAGTTTGCCGCCAAGGGCAAGGGCAGCATCACCATCCTGCAGCTGCTCAGTCACCGCGGCGGTGTGCCGGCCGTCCCCAAGGGCACCGATCCCGACCTGCTGTTTGATCACGACGCGGCGCTGGCCATGGTCTGCGAGGCGCAGCCGACCGATCACCAGGCCAGGGTGCAGGCCTACCACGCCATTACCAGCGGCTTCATCGTGAACGAGCTGATCAAAGTGACAACCGGCCTGAACGCGCAGCAATACCTCGACCGCTACATCCGCAAACCGATGGGCATGCGCTACTTCCGCTACGGCCTGACCCAGCGCGATCGCGCGCGAGTAGCGCGCAACGTCACGACGGGGCTGAACAGCAACCTGATCAACAAGGCCCTGGCCACGGTGCTGGGGGCAGAGCCAGAGTTCGTGGTCGAGCTGACCAATGACCCGCGGTTTTACGACGCGATCATTCCCTCGGCCAACCTGTACGGCACGGCCGAGGAAGCCAGTCGGTTCTTCCAGATGCTGCTCAACCACGGCAGTTGGCAGGGCAAGCGCATTCTCGACCCGATGACGGTGCACCGCGCGACCCGCGCCCTCGGCGGCGTGGCACTGGACCGCTCGCTCATGCTGCCCATGCGCTACAGCGCGGGCTTCATGCTCGGCGGCTCACCGGCGGGTATCTACGGGCTGGAAACACAGTACGCCTACGGGCACCTCGGGTACGCCAACATTTTCTGCTGGGCGGATCCGGAACGCGATATCGCGGTGAGCCTGATGAACACCGGCAAACTCGTACTCGGGGCGCACCTCAAGTCGCTGCCGCTGGTGCTGCACACCATATCCTCCGAGTGCTATCCCGTGGTCGACATGGACAGCGACGAGCCGGTGTACGCCGGGCGCACTACTCGCCGTTGATGGCAGCGGCCCGGCTGATCGACTTTTCCCATACCCGGAGGTAACCCTCGGCCGACTTGAACAGCGGTTCGAGGTCTTCGTCCGTCGCACCGTCACGGCGTACATCCTCGATCAACTCGGCCACCAGACCAAGGTGCACCATGCCCTCGGTGTTGAAATCCAGGACACGATCACCCACGCGCGGCTGCTGCAACATCACGTCGCCCGCGTAGGACGCAAACGGGTAGGTAACACCCTCGTCTGTCTGCGGGTCCGGGCAGTTGGCATTGGGGCCGAAGCGCGGGCCGGGAGCGCCGGCAAAACCGTTCAGGTCAAACCCGAAGCCCTCTGCGGGGAAGGCGCCCTTCTCGTTCATCAATGCCACGCGGCCCTGGAGGCTGTTGTCCATGGTGCCCGGTTCGGCGGCGGAGCGGCAGCGACCGAAATTCATTTTCGACATACCGCCCAA
>CAYGOX010000338.1:0-4129 GCA_964351485.1 uncultured Halioglobus sp. | reverse complement strand
GGCCTGATCGAGACCTTCCTCGGTCGACTTGCGGGTATAGATGGCGCAGCGGCGCCTGTTATCAGGCGACACCGGCGTTTCCCTTGAGGCCGAAGAAGCGCGGCCCCGACCAGTGGGTGCCGGTGATTTCACACGCTATAGGCGTAAGCGACCGGTAACGCCGATCCTGAAACTGGAAGCCCTGTTCCAGCACGAGCACATGGTAGATATGGCCATGCCACTCGCGTGTCAGCTTGGTGCCAGGTTTTAGGCACACGGCTTTCCCGATTTCGATGTCACCGGTTTCTTCCAGTTCCTTGGCCAGGCTCCGTAACTGGCGTGTGACGGCGGGCGTGAGCCCGCCGTGCACCTTCTCCTGCATTGCCCACGCGATGGCACGGGTTGCAAGGTCCCGGCCCAGTCCCACCGGTATCAGCTGCCCCTTGTGCCAGCGTCGCCATTCCGCACGAATCTGCGCCTGCGACATCGCTCTCAGCATATCAAGCTGGTCTTCCAATCGAGCCATCAACGGTCAATCCGGTAGCTGGTCTCGCCACCGCTTCGCGTCTCGCGCAGCAGATCGACACCCTTCTTTCGCAATCCGGTGAGGAATGCGCGGGTGCTATGGGGCTGCCAGTGTGTGATTGCCATTATCTCGTTTAGCGTTGCGCCCCTTTTGCGCGAGAGCAGCTTGGTCACTGCTGCTGATTTTGTGATCCGGGACGTGGGTGCGGCAGGTGCGCCGGTCGACGTGGCAACTTGTGTGGTAGCGGTGGTCGCAGATGGTTGAGTCTGTTCAGTTATATTCATTGGGTGGTCTCCGTTTCGAAGCGGCGCCATGCCGCTCCCACCACCTACAGCCCCGCCGATAACTCGGTCAGGGCGCCGCCGGTTCTTTCTCCGGCTCGATTCAGCAGAAATACCAATGCTCGGTTTGCGTCGGAAGTCGAGCGAAATGTCGGCTATGTCGGACACCGCGTATTGATTTAGCGACTCTCTTGGATGCTACGAAGTCGCCATGCTGCTTCAATGCAGGAGGGTGACCGGAGACAATGTATGCAGGATTGGATATGAGCGACAAGTCCACGCATATTTGCGGGTTGACGGCGCTGGCACGGTATTTCGTCGTGATGTGGTTGCCAGTGATCCAGAGGTTTTGGCGAGGTGGTTCGGCAAGTACTGCCCTGATCTGACCCGGGTGGTGCTGGAGACGGGAACGCTCTCCACTTTCCTCTATCACAGCCTAGTGGAATGTGCTGTAGTGATCGAGTGTATCTGTACCCGCCACGCCAAGGGTGTGCTTGCGGTAAGGGTCAATAAGAGCGACGTTCACAACGCTGAGCGCTTGGCGCAGCTTGCCCGTATGGGCTGGTTCAAGCGGGTACATATGAAGGCGTCAGCAACGCACATTGACCGCGCTGCCTTACGCATTCGTGCACAACTGATCACCACCCGCGTGGCCATGTGCAATCAATTGCACAGGCTCGTGACGTTGTTCCACCTGCGTCTGGGCGCTGCCCTTACACCGGGCAAGCGACGGGAGCGGCTCATCGTCTTGTACCAGCAGCGACCAGATCTCGAACCGCTGTTTGCACCACTTGTTGCCTTCATTGAGGTCGTCGAAGAGCAACTGCGCGTATCCAACCAGCTACTGGAAGAACGCGCGACTGCTGATCCAGTTTGTGCCCGGTTGATGAGTGTTCCAGGCGTCGGCCCGATCACTGCCCTGACGTTCATCGCCAGCGTCGAGGATCCCCACCGCTTTGCCCGCAGTTATGCCGGGCTTGCACCTCGACGTAGCCAATCTGGTGAACGCGATGTCAACGGGAACATATTCAAAGCCAGCGATCCGATGCTGCTGTGCTCGCTCTATGAGGCCGCAAACATCATGTTGTGCAGTGTGCAGCACCCATTTGCACTTCAGTAATGGCGTCAGAAAATCGCCGAAGCAAAAGGAAACAAGCGCGCTAGGATCGCGGTTGCTCGCAAACTGGCAGTGCTGCTCCATTCCCTTTGGCTCAACGAGACAGAGTTTCGCTGGCAATGGCACCAGTGATCCTCTTTCGGTCAGCCATGCCAGGGTGATCTCGCCCGGAGTGTAGAGGTATACCTCGAGTTGGACACAGAGACGTCCGCCCACTTTACGCCCGGTCGTGATCATGAAGGCTCGATATAACGCTACAAAAGTCATCCGATGACCTTGAAGACAACCATTGGCATCGGGAAAAGGAAGGCCCGCGAGAAAATCAATTAAACAACACTCGGGAACGGCGGCTTCCTGCCAAACTCTGGACTTAGCTGTCATTGGCGTGCTTAACTATGTGGAGCCAGATTGGCGCTCAGTCGCAAGTGCTGCTCCAGTAGTGTGCCGATATGGGGTTATGCACGTGGTGCGGACGAATTGATGCAAGATATCGGCGCTACCGTGGTACAATGAACTATCACACGACGTAAGGCCGCAAGCCTCCTGTGACAGAGAGACACATGCGCTCCCGCTTGCAGGCAGGAGAATGGCCATGTCCGACTCCCTCGATTATTCGCTGCTCGAAATCTTCAGGCAGCGCACCCGAGCGTGGCGCGCCCATGAGGGTTTGAGCGTTGCAGCCGAAAGCCCTCGACCAGATGAGGTTTCGGCATCGGTCGATTGCACGGGGCTTACAGGTACACCGCCCTGGCGCTCGATCCCACTGCGGGTGTCCAATGATCGTGCCGGCATGGTTTTCGAAATTTTCCGTGTTGCGCGAGCCTCGGGCTGCTCTGACGATGAGCGAACAGAAGAATGGCGCTGGCGCTTCTGCACTACTCTCGGCGACGTGCGCGCGCACAGCGGAGCCTATAAAAGCGCAAGCGAATGCCGGCAGGCGATTGATGCACTGAGGCACACGGCCGGCGGCGCGAGGATTAAGCAACTCGGTGAAGTCTGAGCGTTTACTTGGAGCCTTTCGAGAGCGCCTCATATGCTGCTGGCAGCACATTGGCCAGAATACTGCACCAACGGGCCTGGCCCGGGGGAAACGTGATCAGATCCTGTCTGATCTCCAACTCTGCGTAAAGAAGACCACGCTCGAAGGCGTGAAGGGGAACCGTATAATCTGTGCTGTCCATCCGATAAGGTTCGTTGTCGCTAACCTCCAGCATTTCATCCCTGCGAAGCGCATCGATCAACGCTCGGGCGAAACCATCTTGTCGCCCATCGTGCAGGACCCCGATGTCCCAAGGACGCGAAACACCCGCCAGGCTGGGTGTGAAGCTGTGCAGTGCGACGAGGATAGTGGGATGTCCCATAGAATCGCGCCGGTCGATTTCGACGGCGATGGCGTTTTGATAGGGCTCGTGGATCGCCGCGATCCTCTCGAGCCGGGTGTCGTTCGAGATATCCGCATTACCGGGAATGGGCGTGTCGCCCGACAGGTTAGGGATCGCTTCAGGCGAATGAGGATCACGGTTACAGTCGATCACGAGACGCGAATAATGCTGGTGGATGAAGGCAGCATCTATCCTGTGCGCCAGCATCACCCCCAGTTCACGGACCCCGATATCCCACGCGATATGGCGAGCGCGATCCGTCTCGTTCACGCCCAGGCTTCCCAAATGTTTCGGTATTGCGGAGCCAGCATGATCGCCAATCAAAAGGAAGGGCGACCGTCCCGAGGGATTGGTCTGCACGACGGCGTCAGCGTCGTCACAATCCAGCAGAGGGCCACGGACAGGTATCTTCACGCGCAATATCCTTCATGCCCCTGCTGATAATCAGCCATAGGACGCGATACAGCTATAGTCAGCTGGTATCTTTCGGCGAGCACCGGATCATGATGCGTCCGCGCGAGAGTTTCGACCAACGGCTCGCGGATGCGAAGCTCGAAATCGATCCTCCGCCCGCATCATTGCGGTGGATTCACGACGTTTTCGGCAATTCTCTGGCTCTCGCGCGCTTTGAAGGACGGTCCGACCAGCTGATTGTCAGCAGCACCACGCAGCTCGATCACACCCCATTGGCCGGGTATGAGATCGAAATCGAAAACTATGCACGGTTGTTCCCGTTTACCTATTCGTCCGAGGACATGCCCGATCTGCTGCGTTCGATCGAAAGGCAGCATCTCGATCCCGATCGCATCGTCTGCGGCGACGGCTCGTTCGAAATCCTGAGCCT
>CAYGOX010000337.1:0-4134 GCA_964351485.1 uncultured Halioglobus sp. | reverse complement strand
GGTCGCGCACGGTGATGTGTCCGGCCACGCCCTCATCGAAACCGAACTTGCCAAACAGCCGCAAGGCAGCGGCCAGTTTGTTCTTGCGGTCGCGGCGAATATCCTCGGGCGACTGGGTTTCGTTCATGAGGCCCGTTGTGTCACCGAGGTTCATGACGATTTCATTGACTGCTTCTGACATAACGTGGTCCTCTTCGGTCTGTTTCGCGATGCATTGCATCGCGCTGCACTTGAGTTTAGTTCCGGTTTACACTTTTGCCATGGCTACTCACGATCTGCAGGCTCGCCTGCAACCCTGGCTCGACCGCTGGTCACTGCGCGAACGCGACGACCTCGACCAATGGCTGGCGCACATGGCGCCGGCGTCCTTTGACACCGAGCAGCACCTGGTGCGCGCCGGCGATCACGGCGACACGCTCTACCTGCTCGAGCGCGGCCTGGTGCGTCTTTACTACGTCTCGCCCGACGGCAAGGAGCGCAACAAGGCGTTCTTCGCCGCGGGGGAGGTGACCGGTCCGGTCAGCGCTGCGATGACCGGTTCACCCGCGCCGTTTGCCATTCAAGCCCTCGAACCCACCGAGGCAATCGCATTCCACTACCACGACCTGCTCGCTGTTGCCCGACAGCGCGCGGAGATCAACCAGCTGGTCATGCAGCTGCTGAGCAACGCATTCATTCGCAACGAGCAGCGCGAGGCCATGCTCCTGACGCTCAACGCACAGCAGCGCTACGCCTGGCTGTGCGAGCACGAGCCCGATCTGATCGAGCGCGTACCGCAGTTTCACATCGCATCCTACATCGGTGTGGACGCGGTGACCCTGTCACGTCTGAAGCGCAAGGTTAGGTAACGGGGAGGGACCGCGCATTAACATTTGTTAAGTGCGCGGGGAAGTTTACGCCAGGTGGCCGGCGTGAAACGCGATGTGCTCGCCGATAAAGGATGCGATGAAGAAGTAACTGTGATCGTATCCGTCCTGGTGGCGCAGCGTCATCGGGTAGCCGGCCTCGGCGCTGGCCTGCTCCAGCAGTTGTGGCTTGAGTTGTTCCACGAGAAAGTCGTCGGCTCCGCCCTGGTCGATCAGCACCGGCAGGTGGGTCTGGGCGGCGCGGACCAGCTCGGTCGTGTCGTAGGCCTTCCAGGCCGACCGGTCTTCGCCGAGGTATCCGCCCAGGGCCTTCTCGCCCCAGGGGCAGTTCAGCGGTGAGCAGATCGGCGCAAACGCCGAGACACTGCGAAAGGCTGCGGGGTTTTTCAGCGCGATGGTGAGCGCACCGTGGCCGCCCATTGAGTGCCCTGAAATCGCCACGCGATCACCCGCCAGCGGCAGTGCGCCGTTGACCAGTGCCGGCAGCTCTTCGGTGACATAGTCGTACATGTGGTAGTGCCTGGACCACGGCGCTTCGGTGGCGTTGACGTAGAAGCCGGCACCAAGCCCGAAATCGTAGGCACCGTCCGGATCGTCAGGCACGCCCTCGCCACGCGGACTGGTGTCGGGCGCGACAATGGCGATACCGTGTTGCGCCGCGTACTGCTGCGCGCCGGACTTGGTCACGAAGTTTTCATCGGTGCAGGTCAGGCCGGACAGCCAGTACAGGACGGGCACCTTGCCCGACTCGGCCGCCGGCGGTAGATAGACCGAGAAGGTCATCTCACAGGCGGTCGAGTCGGCCGCGTGTTTGAAGCGCAGTTGACGCCCGCCGAAAGAGCGGTTTTCCCCGATTTGTTCCATGGCCTGGCCCCGCGACTAGTACAGCACGACCGAGCGAATGCTTTCGCCCTTGTGCATCAGGTCAAAGGCGGTGTTGATGTCATCCAGCGGCATGGTGTGGGTGATCAAATCGTCGATCTGGATTTTGCCCTCCATGTACCAGTCGACAATCTTCGGTACATCGCTGCGTCCGCGCGCACCGCCAAATGCAGTGCCGCGCCAGGAGCGGCCGGTGACCAGCTGGAACGGACGCGTGGAAATTTCCTGGCCCGCGCCGGCCACCCCAATGATGCAGCTTTGGCCCCAGCCCTTGTGGCAGCACTCCAGTGCCTGGCGCATGACGTCGACGTTGCCGATACATTCGAAACTGTAGTCCACGCCGCCGCCGGTCATGTCGATGAGGTGGTCGACCACATTGTCGACTTCTTTCGGATTCACGAAGTCGGTCATGCCGAACTTTTTCGCCAGTTCGACCTTGGAGGGGTTCAGGTCGACACCGATGATGCGCGTGGCACCGACCATGCGCGCACCCTGGATCACGTTGAGGCCGATGCCGCCGAGGCCGAACACCGCCACGGTCGAACCGGGTTCCACGTTCATCGTGAAAGCGACCGCGCCGATGCCGGTGGTGACGCCGCAGCCGATGTAGCAAATCTTGTCAAAGGGCGCGTCCTCGCGCACCTTGGCCACCGCGATTTCCGGCAGGACGCTGAAATTGGAAAACGTGGAGCAGCCCATGTAGTGCAGGATGGGCTCGCCATCGAGCGAGAAGCGGCTGGTGCCGTCGGGCATCACGCCCTGGCCCTGGGTGCCGCGGATGGCCTGGCACAGGTTGGTTTTGGGGTGCAGGCAGAAATCGCACTCGCGACATTCGGGTGTGTACAGCGGAATCACGTGATCGCCGGGCTTGACCGATTTAACGCCTTCGCCAACCTCGACGACAATGCCGGCACCCTCGTGTCCGAGGATGGCGGGAAATGCGCCTTCGGGGTCATCGCCGGACAGCGTAAATGCATCGGTGTGGCACACACCGGTCGCCTTCATCTCGACGAGTACTTCGCCGGCCTTCGGGCCCTCGAGGTCTACTTCTGCAATTTCCAGCGGTTTGCCTGCTTGAAAGGCGATAGCGGCGCGTGTCTTCATGGGATGAAATCCTTGGTGGCAATGAATCGGAGCGGCATTAGTCTAGCGAGTTGCCTGTCGCGATGGAACCTGGCGGGTGTGAACAGGCGTACCGATCTTGTCCGTCGTGGATCTCACTTCGATCGCTGCCTGTGCCGGACAGGCGGGTGCACCGGGAAACGCCAAAAAGCGCACGTCCATGTGCAGGCTCGGGCGGCGACGTCCTGTCGCCGCACGTTCCCGGTGCACCCGCCTGCCCGACACAGGCAGCAAACGGAGTGCGTTCAGGCGTATCGGGCCGTAGTGAGCGGTGCGTTATTCCATGTTGGACCAGGTCTGTTTGCAGTGGTCCAGCCACTGCTGCAGCGTGGCGGTGCGGTACTTGTCTTTGTGCGTGATGATGAACCACTCCCGGGTGAACGCGCGCTGTGGCACGTTCAGCGGTACCAGCGTGCCGCGCGCGAAAGACTCCTCGACGCTGATGCGCGACAGGCAGCCTACACCCAGTCCCAGTTCGACCGCGTGCTTGATGGCCTTGGGCTGGGTCAGCTCCATTTCGATGGTGAGATCGGGGAGGATACCGTGCATGGCGCGGTCGAAGGCCTGGCGCGTGCCCGAGCCCTGTTCGCGCACAATCCACGGCAGTGACGCCAGCGCCTTGTCGTCGATACGCCGCCGGCTCGCGAGGGGATGGTCGGGGGCTGCGAACACCACCAGTTCGTCCCGGCGCCAGTGTTCGATCGACAGGTCGGGGTGCTGGACCTCGCCCTCGATCAGCCCCATGTCCAGGTCGAACGCCGCCACGCGACGGACGATGTCCTGCGTATTGGCGATCTCCAGGCGCAGGCTCGCATGGGGGCAGGCGCGGCGGAAAGCCGCGACCATCCGCAGGGCCAGGTAGTTGCCGATCGTGAGAGTGGCGCCGAAGTTCACCGCGGCGGGCAGGGCGTCGCCGGAGAGGGTGGCCTCGAGGTCGTCGGCGCGGTCCAGCAGCTGTTGCGCTGTGGGCCGCAGGCTTGCGCCCAACGGGTTGAGCCGCAGCTGCTTGCCGACGCGATCGAACAGCTGTACGTCGAATTGCGCCTCGAGGGCCTTGAGCGCACCGCTCGCGGCCGACTGGGACATCGCCAGTTCGTCGGCGGCCCGGGAGATGTTTTCGTGGCGGGCGGTCGCCAGGAAGACTTCGAGTTGTCGCAGGGTATAGCGCATGGCTCTATATATCGATAAAAACGATATTGTATATCAATATTAACTGTTTTACCTATATAGAATGCCTCCCTATCCTGTGCCCTCAACCGATTGA
>CAYGOX010000336.1:0-4139 GCA_964351485.1 uncultured Halioglobus sp. | reverse complement strand
GGCGCCTGGGCAACCAGTTGCTCCACGTCCTCACGCACTTGCGGATATTTCCTGAGCTGGAGCAAGGCGTATCCCTTGCCGACTCGCGCATCGATCGAGTCCGGCTCCTGCGCCAACACCTGGTCGTATAAATCGACGGCCTTGTCGGGCCAGCCGCGCCAGCGGTATATCGCGGCGAGCCTGGTTTTCAAATCGTTATCGTTTGGGGTTTGCTCCAGGAACTGCTCCAGATTGTTTTGAGCCAGCGCCAGGCGGTTGCGGTAAGCTTCGAACATGGCGGCAAGCTTCCACTGCCAGGGTGTATCTGCTGCGCTGCCATCGTTTGCCTTGTCTTGCGCGACACCTGTCTGCATTTGCGCAATGACAGCTTCGGCCTTGTCATACTGCTCGCTGTCCAGATACGCATAGAACAGCGCCGCCTGAGCCCTGCCGTCCTCCGGGTTGCGCCGCTGCGCTTCCTGTAACAGCGCAATGGCCTGCTCTGGCCTGTCCGTATGCATATAGGCGTCTGCCACCATCACCAGCAGGTAGGCCGGCGTCTGCTCTGGACTTACTTCCAGCGACAGGTAGTCCTCAACAGTGCGCTCCATCTGTTCACCGAAGTAGAGCGCAGAGACGCGGTCAAACCGCGCATTCTGCAGCGCCGTTTGATCGACCGGCGAGGCCGATTCGAGCACCGCGATATTACGATCGATTTTCGCGAGTGCCTCCTGCGTGATCCGTTGTTTCTCCGCGGTCGAAACGTCAGCTTTATCGGCAGCGCGCATGGTGACCGTGGCATCGTCTGCATGCAGGCGCTGCCAGTGCTTCGTCGTCAACCAGTCTTCGCGCTGCTGCCCGATGCGAATCGCTTCCTCGGGATCGCCCGCGTGATTAACCGACATGACATATTCAGAAAACGCTTCTTTATCATCCGGCCAGCGCTGCAGCAGTAATGCATAGTCCTCAACGGCACGTTCATGCTGCCCTGCTGCGGCACTGGCATAGGCCCGGGCAAACAGGTAATCCCTCTCTGTCTGGCGTGGGGCGTAGAAGCCTTCCAGGGCTTTCAGCGCGCGCTCGGGGTCACCGCCGTCGGTAATACTGAGTGCCAGCCCTGCTATCATCTGCGTCTGGTTCGGGTAGCGCTGGACGCCGTTGGCGTAATAGGCCTCGGCCAGGGCGTAATTCTCACACTGGCGTGCAATGAAGCCTGCCGTGTCGAGCATTTTCAGGTCCGACCAGGCCGGAGGCACCTTGTCCAGCGCCTGTAACGCCGCATCGCACTGGCCCTCGCGCGATAGCAACAGTGCATGCGCTAAATACCATCGGGCACTACCGGGGTGGTGACCTCGAATGTTTTTCAACGCGGCAAGCTGTGACGGGGTATCCGGGTAGGCGCGGTTTGACAGTAAGGCGGTGACCCAGGATTTCAGGACCTTGTCGCGCTCCATGCCACTGGTCATAGGCATCAGCCGCTCGAGCGAGTCCATGAGCGGTTTATCAAGTTCGTACTTGCGAAAGTGGTAGACGGCTGCGTTCTGTATCTGCCTGTCCGAAGGGTGTGCTTCAGCGAGTTGCATGAGGATTGACGTGGCCTCGTCCTGCTCACCCGATTCACTCAAGCCCATGGCCAGCCCCAACCGAAGCTGGCTGTTGGCCGGATAGAAGTTCACGCCAAAGTGGTACAGCTTTACGGCCAGCGCGAGATTGCCTTCGTCCCTGGCGGTTTTGGCTTCCCACTGCAACTGCTTGGCGAGGCGATCACCGGGGGCGGAATCAGCCACGTCTTTCGACGGCGCATCTGCCACGCGATCGCCTGAAGTTAATTGGGCAAGCGTTAACCTGGGTAACCCTGCGTTGTCCTGCGCGACTGGTGGTTCGGCAATGCCGGGAAAGTCAGTTGCAACCTGATACGCCAGCTCGTCTTTATCGTGCCTGAGCAACATAACGATATATCGCGCGACGATGGGCTTGCCGGCCATACCGGGCAGGTACGCGCGAAGGTCTTTAACGAACGGCGCGATTCCTGACTCTGCTGCGGCCGCTTCAACGGCGTTAAACCACGGAAGGTACGCCCTGCGCTCCTGCGCCTGCAACGCAAAGGCCTGACCAAAAGCCGTGGCTGCCAGGGCCGGTCGCTGCTGCGACGCGTGAAGGTAACCCAGCAACTCCAGCGAATCGGCGTCGGGCTCACTCACAGACTCCAGCAATGTCACAGCGCCCGCGTGATCGCCCTGCGCCACGCTCGCCATCGCCAATCCTCTCAGGTAACGCTGGTTCTCGGGCTCCAGGGTGGCGAGCAGTTCCAGAATTGCGGTGGCCTCTTCTACCCCGCCAGTCCAGAGCAGAGAGACTGCGGCCGCTTCGCGAGCGTGATCGTCCAGCGTTTCGCCCTTGTGGGAGCGGTACACAGTCACAGCTTCGTCGTGAGCGCCCGACCAGCTCAGTAGTGCCAGGTATTCTGAGGCGACCTTCGTATTGTCCGGCTCATCCCGATACTGGCGAGCGAAATGCGCCAGCGCATCCGTGTGGTCGCCCTCGCGCGCCCGCAGGATGGCTGCCTCAACCTGTACACTACGAAGCGCCGGGTTATCCGGATGCTTGAGCAACTGGCTGCGCAATTCGTCCTCTGCCTCGCTGTCTCCCTCATTCAGCTCAAGCGAAAGCCGGGCTGCGACAAGATCCGGATCATCCGGCGATGCCAGCGAAGCCTCGCCCAATAGTCGCTTTGCCTCGGCGACTGCGCCGTGAGAGGAAAGCTGCCGGCTTCTGACGACGGCGTAGTTCACAGGATCCTCAGTACGCGGCATCGCGAGCAGAGCCGCCTGTAGTGCTTTCGCCGGTTGCTCCTGGCGCAGGTATGCGGCGAACAGCTCATGTATGACGTACAGCGGTGCTTCGGCGAGATCCAGATGTTCTTCTGCCAACGCTAGCGCTCGTTCATCCTGATCGTCCCAGATCAGGACAATGATGTAGTCACCCCACACCTTCTGATCATCTGGCGCAATATCGAACAGCGCATTGAAACGATCGAACGCTTCTTCGAACTTTTCCTCCCTGGCCAGGGCGACCGTTTTCTCTCTCGCAGCGGCAAGGTCGCCCTCGGAATAGAAAGGTGTGTTGAACAGCTCATAGAAAAGCACTCCCAGTACAGAGAGCGGTATGAGTAAAGAGGCGAGACGTTTTGGCATAGGGGCGGGCTATTCACACACCAAAAAACTATAACAAAGCCCTACGGAATTGAAAGTACAAGCTTTTTCGGTGCGAGCTTACCCTTCGGCGCACCAAAATAGACACTTACGGGTTGACGCGACAGGTTTGCGCGGCCCGGCCGCGAAGCGGGAGGGGTCGTACCCCCGGCGGACATCCCGCTTTCGGTGTAGTACGACGCATGAGGGCCAGGATTGGGTCAAGCCTGCGGGAGCGGCTGAAGGTCTGGATGCCAATGATCCAGTGGGGTGCAGACATCCATGTCCGCCAAAGCGCCTCATGCACGTTAGATAAGGTCTCAATCCTCGACGTTGAATTCAATTACATCAGATTACATTTAGGTTGTTGCATGCATGATGGTTATCATTTATTTTTTAAGTGACTGAGTAATAACAAATTATTGCTGTTTTCCGCTGTTCGACCGTCGGTGTAGGAATCCTTAATGGCTCGGGTCATTGATACTGGGACAAGTCGTGCGCACCACCTGCGCTCACTTCACGTTTTTGGGCGCAGCCCGGATCAGACCGATACAGAAATTTCTCACCAACACGTATCACGTGTGCATTGTGCCATTGAGTGGAATGGGGAGTACTGGACGGTTCGAGATGTGAGCAAGAACGGGACGTGGCTAAACGGCCGGCGACTAACCGCTCAATCACGAGAAAGGCTCTATGAAGACGCTGTTCTGACCCTGGGTAGCCCACATGGCGCAGAACTGCGGCTCATCGATGTTGGACCCCCTCAATCCGTACTGCTTGACACCAGCCGCCCCGAGTCGTACCTGGCAATAGAACGCTATGTCTTAATCCCAAGCCCTGATCGTATCAGGGCGGTGCTCTATTTTTCTGCCCAAGAGGGAGGCTGGTTATTTCAACCACTTGATCGAAATGGCGAGCCCTTGAACGAGACTGCCGTCTCGCATGGGAGCATCCTGGAGGTGGAAGGCA
>CAYGOX010000335.1:1602-4142 GCA_964351485.1 uncultured Halioglobus sp. | reverse complement strand
CGGTTTCTACTTCATCGAGATGAATACCCGGGTCCAGGTGGAGCACCCGGTGACCGAAATGGTCACCGGCGTGGACATCGTGAAAGAGCAATTGCGCATCGCGGCGGGCCTGCCGCTGTCCTTCTCGCAGGACCAGATCACCCTCGAAGGACATGCCTTTGAGTGCCGCATCAACGCCGAGGATCCGCAGAACTTCCTGCCCAGTCCCGGCACCGTCACCACGTTCCACGCGCCCGGCGGCCTGGGCATCCGGGTGGACTCGCACCTCTACGACGGCTACACCGTCCCGCCCTTCTACGACTCGCTGATTGCCAAGATCATCTCCTTCGGCGAGAGCCGCGAGGTGGCCCTGGCCAGGATGCGCCAGGCACTGGACGAGCTGGTGGTCGAGGGGATACGCACCAACACGCCGCTGCACCGGGACCTGGTGCGTGACGCCGCGTTCCAGGCGGGCGGTGTGAGTATTCACTATCTCGAAAGCAAGCTTGAAGACTAGGCGAAGTGTTCACTACCGGTTTACTGGTATCACGCTAGTAGGCACTCAGTCTGGCGCGCCCCGGGGCGCGCCGTGAGCTGGCTGCAACTGCGACTGGAGGGCCGCCGGGACACCGTCGCCCACCTCGAAGACCTGCTGCTGGCAACCGGTTCGGTGGCCGTCACCCTCGAGGACTGCGCCGACGATCCGGTGCTTGAACCCGCGGTAGGAGAGACCCCGCTGTGGCAGTCGGTGCGCCTCACTGGCCTCTACCGCGCCGACACCGATATGACTGCAGTGCTGGCACAGTTTCCCGACGAAGTCCTGACGCAGGCCCACCACCGCATCGAAATCCTCGAGGATCGCGACTGGGAGCGCGAGTGGATGCAGCACTACCAGCCGGCCCGTTTCGGCCAGCGCCTGTGGGTGTGCCCGAGCTGGCTGGAGCCACCCGACCCGGACGCGGTCAACCTGCTCCTCGACCCGGGGCTGGCCTTCGGCACCGGCACCCACCCGACCACGGCCCTGTGCCTGGCCGAGCTGGACGCACTCGACCTGGCCGGCACCTCGGTGGTGGACTACGGCTGCGGCTCCGGCATCCTCGCCCTGGCAGCGCTCAAGCTGGGCGCGGCGCGGGCACTGGGCGTCGACAACGATCCGCAGGCTTTGGCGGCCAGTCGAGACAACGCCCGCCGCAACCACATCGACGACTCGCGTCTGGCCCTGTGCCTGCCCGGCGATGGGGTCACGTCCCCATGGCTGGACAACACCGACGTGGTCATCGCCAACATCCTCGCCGGGCCGCTACTGGACCTGCGCGATACGCTGCTGGGGTTTATGCAGCAGGGCAGTGTGCTGCTGCTGTCGGGCCTGCTCGACACCCAGGCTGATGAAGTGTGTGATCACTACGCCTGCGAGCTAACACTTTCCGTCGCCAGTTCCAAAGACGGTTGGGTCTGCCTGCGCGGCGAGCGAACCGCCTGAGTCTGTTAACGCCGCGAGCGGCGATTTTTTGTACGGAAATTCTTTCGCCGGCATGACCGAGCGAGTATCATTGCCACCCTTTTTTCAACACCCCATTGCCCTGCAACCGAATGCTCGAAATCGGCCCGTATACTTTGCCCAATCGCGTCGCCCTGGCCCCCATGGCAGGCGTCACGGACCTGCCGTTCCGGCGGTTGTGTGCGCGCTACGGTGCCGGTCTGCTGGTGTCGGAAATGGTCAGCAGCAAGGCCAACCTCCGCCAGTCGCGCAAGAGCGTATTGCGCAGCCGGCTCGATACCGAGGTGGAGCCTCGCTCGGTCCAGATCGTCGGCAACGACCCGGTGCAGATGGCCGAGGCGGCCCGTTACAACGTCGGCGCCGGGGCGCAGATCATCGACATCAATATGGGCTGTCCGGCGAAGAAGGTTTGCCGCAAGGCCGCGGGGTCGGCGCTGCTGGCTGATGAAGCACTGGTCGGCGCCATCCTTGACGCCGTCGTGGCGGCAGTCGATGTGCCAGTGACACTCAAGATCCGTACCGGGGTCAGCCCCCAGGCCCGCAACGGTGTGGACATCGCGCGCATCGCGCAGGCCGCCGGCGTCGCCGCGCTGGCCGTGCACGGCCGCACCCGCGCCTGCGCCTTCCGCGGGGAAGCCGAATACGACACGATCGCCGCGATCGCTCGCGCCACCACGCTGCCGGTTTTTGCCAATGGCGATATCGACTCGCCGCAAAAAGCTGCCGCCGTGCTCGCCCATACCGGGGCCGCCGGCGTGATGATCGGGCGAGCCGCCCAGGGCCAGCCCTGGCTCTGCGGCCAGATCGCTCAATATATTGAATCCGGCGTCCTGCTGCCCACGCCATCGCCAACAGACCAATTGACTGTACTGCGCGAACACGTGGAGCAACTACACTCATTCTACGGAGGCTTCATGGGCCTGCGGATCGCCCGCAAGCACGTGGGCTGGTACCTGCAAAACCGCGCCGATGCGCAGACACTGCGCCGTGCTTTCAACGCCATCGAAAGCGATGCGGCGCAACTGACTTTCATCGACCGGCTGGTCGATATGACACATGACAA
>CAYGOX010000335.1:0-1592 GCA_964351485.1 uncultured Halioglobus sp. | reverse complement strand
GCTGAACCCCTTCCCCACGCCATCACCGAAGACAGCGCCGCCGCCAACGCCACATATCCCATGGATGCGGCCGTACCCCAGGGCAGCCTTCGGGACAGTGTGAAATCTGCGGTCAGTCACTATCTGCGCGAACTGGACGGCCAGCTGTCAACGGACGTCTACCAGATGGTGCTGGCACAAGTCGAGGCCCCACTCCTGGAAGAGATCATGGCCTACACCCGTAACAACCAGACCAAGGCGTCGCTGATGCTGGGTATCAATCGCGGCACGCTGCGCAAGAAGCTCAAGCAGTACGGCCTGATTTCCGACAAAGACCAGGATTGAACCAGCACATGAGTCAGAATGATCAGGCCGTGGTCAGGCGCGCGCTCATCAGCGTTTCCGACAAAACCGGCATCGTGCCCTTTGCCAGCGCGCTGCGCGAGATGGGCGTTGAACTGCTTTCTACCGGGGGCACCTACCGGCTGCTGTGGGAGAATGACCTGGCGGTGACTGAAGTCGCCGACTACACCGGCTTCCCCGAGATGATGGACGGGCGGGTGAAGACGCTGCACCCGAAGGTCCACGGCGGCATCCTCGGCCGGCGTGGCCAGGATGACGCAATAATGGGAGAGCACGGGATCGACGCCATCGATATGGTCGTGGTGAACCTGTACCCCTTCGCCGCCACCGTGGCGCGCCCCGACTGCACTCTGGAAGAGGCGATCGAGAATATCGACATCGGCGGCCCCACGATGGTGCGGGCCGCGGCCAAGAACCATCGCGACGTGGCTATCGTGGTCAACGCATCCGACTACGATGCGATCATCGCCGAGATGCGCGCCAATGACGGCGCCACTTCACAGGCCACGCGGTTCGATCTGGCGATCAAGGCCTACGAACACACCGCGGCCTACGACGGCGCTATTGCCAACCACTTCGGCACCCTGGTTCCGGGCGGTTCCGAGAGCTTCCCGCGCACCTTCAACAGCCAGTTCGTGAAAGTGCAGGATATGCGCTACGGGGAAAACCCCCACCAGCAGGCGGCGTTTTACCGCGAAGCCGCACCGACCGAGGCCAGCGTGTCCACCGCCCGCCAGATCCAGGGCAAAGCACTTTCATACAACAACGTTGCGGATACCGACGCCGCACTGGAGTGCGTCAAGAATTTCGACGAGCCGGCCTGTGTCATTGTCAAACACGCCAACCCCTGCGGGGTCGCGGTTGCCGACACGATCGGCGAGGCCTACGACCTGGCGTTCGCGACCGATTCCGAGTCGGCCTTTGGCGGCATCATCGCATTCAACCGCGAACTGGACGCACAGACAGCCACAGCGATCGTGGATCGCCAGTTTGTCGAGGTCATCATCGCGCCGTCGGTGAGTGACGAAGCGGCCGCCGCGGTCGCAGAGAAGAAAAACGTGCGCCTGTTGAGCTGCGGGCAGTGGTCCGCGCCGGGTGCAGCACTGGACTACAAGCGAGTCAACGGCGGGCTGCTGGTGCAGGACCGCGATCTGAGCATGATCACCGCCGACGACCTGAAGGTTGTCAGCCAGCGCCAGCCCACTGAGCAGGAGCTGCGCGACCTGCTGTTCGCCTGGAAGGTCGCCAAG
>CAYGOX010000334.1:773-4149 GCA_964351485.1 uncultured Halioglobus sp. | reverse complement strand
CAGCGTCAGCCGGTCGGAGACTTCCTGGATGCGGGCCTGCGCCGCCTTGCGCCCGGTGATGTCGCGCACGATCGCGGTGAAAGACGTATGCCGGCCGATCCGCACTTCGTTCAGCGCGCTTTCCATGGGAAAGATGGTGCCGTCTTTGCGCACACCGAGCGTGTCGTCATTGTAGTCGGTGCGCGGCGGAGATTTCTTTGATCGCGTCCGGGCCAGGTAGCGCTCGTAAACCGGCCACAGTCGCTCGGGGACCATGCGTAACACACTCGATCCGATCGCCTCGGACTCCGAATAGCCGAACATACGCGCTGCGGCGGGGTTGAACGAGTCGATGATGCCGCGATCGTCGAAGGTCACTATGGCATCGCTGGCGGTTTCGAAGATGGCCTTGTGCCTGATTCTGGCCTGGTCTGCGCCGCTCTGGATGCCGTCGCGTGCCCGCAGCACAAGGGCGGCCACCAGTAACAGGTAGCTGAAGGCCTTGGTCAGACCGGCGGCGGCAAACCAGTTGGTGAAGTCGGCTGGGGCAAACGGCATCAGGAGTGAGTGTGTGACCACCGCTGCGGCGATTGCCAGCAGCAGCATGTAGTCGTGGATCTCGGTGCGCCAGTTCGCCAGTCGCAGCTGGAGGACCAGCGCGGTAAAAAACAGCGCGGCCGGTAGCAGTTCCGAGGGTCGGTGCACCAGCTGTCCGCTTTTATAGGCCTCGGGGAGCTGCATGGGCGTGACCGTTAACACGTAGAGGCTGACCAGGCTGAACATCACCATGACAACGACTGCGCCGTAAACCACCGGGCGCAGGACCGCCGGTGCTGGTCTGGCGGCGGCTGCTCCGATGGCAAGGATCAGTGCGAAGGCCAGTACGATTCTCTAGGGCAACCACCCCCAGGGGATGACAACGTGAAGGAGTTCGGGATTTCCCGCGCCGCCCAGTATCATCAGCCCGTGCGCCGCTTCGAGCACGGCCGCAATCGCCAGTCCGGTGATCAACAGGTGGTCTGCCGCGGTGAGGGGGCGATCTGCCGATCGATGTACGATATAAGCGCACAGGCCCAGCATGACGGCGCTCGAAATCTCGAGTACCCAGTGGATTGCCGGGTTGGACTCGAAGTCGGGGCTGGTGGTGATGAAAATGACCGCCACACAGATCGGCATCAGCGCGATCAGCGGCAGAAGCATGGCACTGAAGGTTAACTGCGTGCGCCGGTTCAAGCGTTTGCCTCCGGCGGTTCAAACAGCCGGCGCAGCACGAAATGGGTCGGCGTGAACAACACCAGTGGATAGGCGGCCATCATCACCAGGAGAAACCATTGTGCCGGAATGAGAGTTTGTTCGATGCCAAACGGGGTGTCCAGCCAGTTGATATTGAGCTGCGGGTCGCTGAGCCAGTACGTGGCGGGCAACAACAACCAGACTACCGCCGTCTGCAGAAAAATGCCGCGGCGGTCATAACCCAGACGGTACACCAACCACACCAACAGCGGGGGAATTGCGACATGAAACAGGGACAGGGAGCGCAGCCACAGCGAGACCGAGGCATCGAACATATACTCGGTGCCGCCGATCGGGTGAAAGCCGGTGAGCGCCGTGCTGGCTACATCGACTGTCCAGAGAATCTGTACCAGCAACACCCCCACAGCCTGTGACGAGATAATGAGCGCGCTGTCCGCCAGGATGCCCAGCAGCAACAGGAAGTTGGCGGTTCCGCAGAGCCACAGGAAGTTGACCGGCCCGTAGTTCACCCAGTAGACCGGCACCCAGAAGACCATCCACGCCAGAAACGCGAGCTTAATGCCGCGCGGCACGGTGCTGGACTGGGTGGGAGCTACCATTGCGCCTGCTCTCTCGTTGTTATCGTAATATTGCCTGTACTGCGGCCTTCCGTACACGCCCGCAGTGGAGAGTGGGGTTACTGTGCGGCAAACGCGCTGGCGATTCAATCAAAAGGTGATTTATAGTGGCCAGCCGGTAGACATACTATAACGGAGAAAAAATGTACGCGGAGTTAAAAACCACGTGGGATGAGCTGACCGGTCCGGGTCAGCTGTTCGAAATCGAAACCATCGAAGTGCGCGGTGCACCGATGCGCACGTACAAGCACGCGCCCGGCTCCTTGCGTGACATCTGGTTGGGTACCGCGGGATTTGTCGACAATGACTACCTCGTCTACCAGGACGAACGCCTGACCTACGGCGAAGCCCATGCACAGGTGGCGTCACTGGCCAACTGGCTGTTGCAGCAGGGCATCAAGCCGGGCGACCGCGTCGCCATTGCCATGCGCAACTATCCTGAGTACATGCTCGCTTATTGGGCAATCGTGTCGATCGGCGCGGTAGTGGTCGGCATGAATGCCTGGTGGGTACCGTCAGAGATGGAGTGTGCGCTGCAGGACTCCTCGCCGCGCGCGCTCATCGGTGATCGTGAACGACTTGAGCGTTTTGCCGAGATCGCTGACGGCTTTGACGATATCGCGGTACTGGGAGTGCGCCTGCCCGACGCGGCGCCGGTGCCTGCCACTGCATGGTCCGAGGCCGTGACGACCGGCGGCGAGCTGCCCGCGGTGACCATTGATCCCGATGACGATGCCTGTGTCTTCTATACCTCAGGTACAACCGGTCGGCCCAAGGGTGCGCAACTGACCCATCGTGGGTGCGTGGCAAACCTGATGAATGTGGGTTTTGCCCGCGTACTGCAGTCGGCGGCGCTGGAGCGCGCCGGTGTCGAGTCCAAGGGCGCGATGGCGCCGGAGGAAAAAAATGTGGCGCTGGTTGCCACGCCGCTGTTTCACGTGACCGGCAACAACTGTGTGGCCCAGGGCATTACTGCCTCGGGTGGCACCCTGATCCACATGTACAAGTGGGACGCCGGCGAGGCCCTGCGGATTATTGAACAGGAGAGGGTGACCACCTTCAGCGCTGTCCCCATGATGTCGCGCGAAATCCTGCTGCACCCGGAGTTCGCGTCGCGCGATACCTCCAGTCTGAAAACCATGGGTGGCGGCGGCGCGGCCGTGCAGCCGGACCTGACCCGCAAGCTCGATGAGTCGCTGGCCAACGCCGCGCCCAATGCCGGTTACGGCATGACCGAGACCAGCGGGATTATTTCTGCACTCTCCGGGCGTTACCTGGTTGATCGACCGGCCAGTGTTGGCCCGGCAATGCCCACCTTCGAGGCCAAATGTGTCGATGGGCAGGGCAACACGCTGCCGCCGGGTGAGCGCGGTGAACTGTGGGTGCGCGGCGCCTGCGTGATCAAGGGTTACCTGAACCGCGAAGACGCGACGGCCGAGACGATTACCGACGGCTGGCTGCATACCGGCGATATCGCCTACATGGATGAGGATGGCTTCATCTACCTGGTCGACCGCGCCAAGGAG
>CAYGOX010000334.1:0-763 GCA_964351485.1 uncultured Halioglobus sp. | reverse complement strand
AGAACGTGTATTGCGCGGAGGTGGAGAGCGCCCTGTTTGAACAGGACGCGGTGGCCGAGTGCGTCGTATTCGGGGTGGAGGACGAGCGCCTGGGCGAGGAAGTCGCGGCGGCCATCTACTGCAAGGAGGGGCAGAGTACGACGGCCGATGCGGTGCGCGAAGCGCTGCGTGACAAGCTGGCGCCCTACAAGATTCCGCGCTACATCTGGTTTGTGGACGAGCCCCTGCCGCGCAACGCCAACGGCAAGTTCGTCAAGCGTGAGGTGCGCGAGGGGCTGAACATGGACGACGCCCGCTAGACGAAGGGGTCTGCGTTCTCGGCGCCCAGTGACACCGCGCCGAGGTTGCGCGCAAAGGACGTCGGGTTGTTGGCCACGTGAGCCCGCGCCGTGTGAATATCGAGAAACCGCTGCTGAATGGCGCTGCCTTCGAACACGGAGGATCCGCCGGCCGAGGAGAACAGCGAGTCGACCACCTCCATGGATTTTTCGATGACCAGTGACGCCTGGTAGCGGTACAGGATCCGGTCGGTGAGCGGGATTTCCTCACCGGCGCGGACCTGGCGCATCATGCGATCGAAGTTCGTCAGCATGACCGTTTTCATTTCCTCAATGGCATTGCGAGCAGCCGCGATGCGCATCTGCGTACCGGTGTCCTGCGCCAGCTTGGTGACATCGCCGCTGGCCTTGCCCTTGACCATCTCTGTGTAGAGGGCCAGCGCATCTTCTGCCGCTCCGATCGCGGGCGTTGAGACGACCCGGAT
>CAYGOX010000333.1:2212-4156 GCA_964351485.1 uncultured Halioglobus sp. | reverse complement strand
CCTACAACATCCTGCTCAACCGCAGCGTCAATTTCGATCCGTTCGCCGCGCAGATCTACGCGCTGGCCGACTGGAATGCGCTCGACATGCAGCTCAACCTGGCATTGGTGCAGGGCTTGTGGGATCGCGCCGAGCCTACCGGCTACTCAAAGTACATCCGCACCAATACGCTGCCGGGCACACCGCCGCACGAGGTATTGATCCAGGTATCGAAGGCCGACCACCAGGTCACCAACCTCGGCGCGCATATCATGGCGCGCACCATCGGTGGAGTGGCCCACCTCGCGCCGACGATACGCGACGTCTACGGACTGGAGGTTGTCAGCGGTCCGCATACCGGCTCCGGGATGCTGGAAATAGATTTTGGCAACGACGACCCGCCGCTGACCAACATTCCGCACTGGGCCGACAGCGTGCGCGACCCGCACGGCCGCGCGACGGAACTGGAAAGCATTGGCGGCGTTCTCTCACGGTTTTATGAAACCGGGGTGGTCGAGAATGTCTGCGACGGACCCTGTGACGAGGACGATTTGTTCTAGCGGCGATTGCCGGTTGTGGGTCCGTAGAAATTGCCGCATCATCGCGCCATGAAAAAAGTCCCCCACGTTACCGTCTCGCCGCTCAACTCGCTCAACCTGCTCTCCGAGGCAGAGATACGCGGGCTCACCCGCAGCGACGATACCGAGCTGTTCCGGCTCTTCCGCCACTGCGCACTGGCGATCCTCAATACCGACAGCGACAAGGACAATGCGCAGGAAGTGTTCGAGGATTTCGCGGATTTTGAAATCCGGCTGTTGCCGCAGCCGCGCGGACTGAAGCTGGAGCTGTTCAACGCGCCGTCGCAGTCCTTCGTCGATGGCCGCATGATCCGCGGCATACAGGAACACCTGTTCTCCGCGCTGCGCGACATCGTCTATACCGATTTCACGATCATCGCCGAGCGCTCGGCGGCGCCGACCTCTGCCGAGATTACCGACGACGTGTTCCAGATACTGCGCAACGCCGATATCGTGCGGCCAGGTCTGGAAACAAAAATGGTCGTGTGCTGGGGCGGACACGCCATTCCGCGCAAGGAGTACGACTTTGCCAAGCAGGTCGGCTACGAACTGGGCCTGCGCGGCCTGGATATCGTCACCGGCTGCGGTATCGGCGCCATGAAGGCGCCGATGAAAGGCGCGGCGGTGGGGCACGCCAAGCAGCAGATCAAGGATGGCCGCTATGTCGGCATTACCGAGCCGGGCATTATCGCGTCGGAGTCGCCCAACGCGATCGTGAATGAACTGGTCATCATGCCGGATATCGAGAAGCGCCTGGAGGCCTTTGTGCGCCTGGCGCACACGATCATCGTGTTCCCCGGCGGTGTTGGCACCGTGGAGGAAATTCTCTACCTGCTCGGCATCCTGATGCACCCGAAGAACAAGGGCATGGTGCCGCTGGTCCTGGCCGGACCACCGCAGTGCGCCGACTATTTTGCCCGGCTCGAGGCCTTCCTCGAGACCTGCCTGGGGCCGCAGGTGCGCGAGCACTACCGGCTCATTCTCGGCGACGCCGAGGAGGTGGGTCGCCACGTGCGCGAGGCCACCGAGCGCGTCCACCAGCAGCGCAGCGAAGAACGGCAGGCCTACTATTTCAACTGGGCACTGCATATCGACCAGCAGTTACAGGTGCCGTTCGATCCCACGCACCAGGCCATGGCCGCGCTGAATCTCGATGCGAAGTTGGCCGGCCATGAACTGGCCAGTGAACTGCGCCGGGCGTTTTCCGGCATCGTGGCGGGCAATGTGAAACCGGTCGGCATCGAGGCGGTGCGCGCGCATGGTCCCTACCGCCTGGCCGGTGAGTCGCGCTTCATGGCGGCCATGGATGAGTTGCTGCGCATGATGGTGCGCGAGAAGCGAATGAAACTGGGCGAGGGCGAAAACGAATACCAGCCCTGTTACGAGC
>CAYGOX010000333.1:0-2202 GCA_964351485.1 uncultured Halioglobus sp. | reverse complement strand
GGCCTAGTCGCCTATGGTCTATGCTTGGGTCTGACAGCGCGCGATAACGATAAGGAGAAAATACGATGTTCGACACAGTCATACGCAACGGTACGGTCATTGACGGCAGCGGTGCCCCCGGCAGGCGGGCCGACGTGGCCATCGCGGACGGTCGCATCGCTGAGGTCGGCGTCGATCTCGGGCCGGGCAAGCAGGAGATTGACGCCGCCGGCATGCTGGTGACGCCCGGCTGGGTGGACATTCATACACATTACGACGGCCAGGTGTCCTGGGATCCGCTGCTCTCACCCTCGAGCTGGAACGGGGTGACCACGGTGGTCATGGGCAACTGCGGTGTGGGCTTTGCGCCGGTACAGCCGGGGAAAGAGGATTACCTCATCCAGCTTATGGAAGGTGTGGAGGATATTCCCGGTACGGCGCTCGCCGAGGGCATCGACTGGCGCTGGGAGACGTTTCCCGAATACCTCGACGCCATCGACTCGGTGCCGCACGCCATCGATTTCGCTGCGCAGGTGCCGCACGGCGCGGTGCGCACCTACGTGATGGGTGAGCGGGGCGCGAAGAATGCCGAGGCGACGCCGGAGGAAGTCTCCGCCATGGCGGACATCGTGACCGAGGGACTGCGCGCCGGCGCATTGGGTTTCTCGACCACGCGCACCATTCTGCACCGCGCCGCCGACGGCGAACTGGCGCCGGGCACCACCGCCGACCGCGAGGAAGTGGTGGGCATCGGGCGCGCCATGGGTTCGGTCGGCCACGGTGTATTCGAGGTGGCCAGTGATCTGGCGCCGGAAGAGGAGGAGCTGGCCTGGATGCGGCAGATCGGGCGCGAGACCGGCCTGCCGGTCACCTTCGCCTGCCTGCAGAGTCGCGATGATCCGCAGCAGTGGCGCCGTCTGCTGGCCGCCGTCGACGAGGACCGTGCTGCGGGCGGTACGCTCACACCGCAGGTTGCGCAGCGCCCCGCCGGCGTCCTGTTCAGCCTGGAAAGTTCCGGGCACCCGTTCATCCTGCACGACGCTTACCAGAGCGTGGCCGCGCTGCCGCCGGCAGAGCGCGTGGCTGCGCTGCGCGACCCGGCGCTGCGTCGCGAGATTCTCGACAACCCGCCGGACTTGAGCGCCCTGCCCGAAGTGTTTACCCGCAGCCTGACAGCGTGGGACAACATGTTCCCGCTGGGCGATCCCATCGATTACGAACCGGCGCCCGACCAGAGCATCGAGGCGCGCGCCGCGCGGCAGGGCTGCACGCCCGCGGAGCTGGCGTACGACACCATGCTCGAGCGCGACGGGCGCGGCATCCTGTACATGCCGCTGCTGGGTTATTCGGACGGGGATTTCGAGGCGCTGCGGCAGATGATGGAGCACCCCGATGCGGTCTTCGGCCTGTCTGACGGCGGCGCGCACTGCGGCCTGATCTGCGATGCGAGCATGCCCAGCTACCTGCTGACCTACTGGGCGCGCGATCGCGTGCGCGGCAAACGTTTCCCTATCGAGCAACTGGTGCATCAACAGACGCGGCGTACGGCCGAGTTCTACGGCATGCACGATCGCGGCCTGATCGCCCCCGGTATGAAAGCGGATATCAACGTGATCGATTTCGACAAATTGACGATTCACCCGCCGGAGATGGTCTACGACCTGCCTGCAGACGCCCGCCGCCTTGTACAGCGGGTGGAAGGGTATCGCTACACGCTGTGCAGCGGTGAGGTGATCTTCGTCGATGGCAAGGAGACCGGCGCGCGGCCCGGTCGCCTGGTGCGGGGCCCGCAGGCGGCGCCTGTCGCCGCCTGATCAGCGCACGCCGTCGGCGGCGGGCTCCGGCACCAGCCTGACGATCTGTCCGCCGTCGGGGTGTTCCAGCAACAGGTAGACGTTGCCGTCGGGGCCTGTCTCGATATCGCGAATGCGCGCGAACTTGTCCAGCAGTACCTCGTAGCTGACCAGGCGATGCGCGTCATCGAGTACCACCCGGTACAGTTCCGATCCTTTCAGTGAGCCCACCAGGGCGTGACCCTGCCAGCCGGGAAACGCGCTGCCCTCGTAAAAGATGAAACTGGACACGGCTGGCGCCGGCGTGAAGTCGACGACAGGTTGTTCGATATCGTTGAGATCAAACTGGATGTCCAGCCACTGCGCGTACTCGATTGCCGTGCCGTCGTAATCCAGCCCCATGGAATACAACGGCCAGCCGTAGTTGCGA
>CAYGOX010000332.1:851-4188 GCA_964351485.1 uncultured Halioglobus sp. | reverse complement strand
CCGGCGCCGTCGATGCCCGCCGCAAGGCGTTTATCGCAAGCCCGCCGGACGAAAACCACGGCCTGGCGGATCGCGGTTTCACACGCTCTGAGCTCCTCCACGAGAATACGCGGTTTGCGCTCTACCTGGCGCAGGATAAGGCCAATAATCGCTACCCGGAACTCGTGATGGTGCATCGGGCAAGACCTGACGATTCCCCGATACTTCCGACAGTCACCATTACCGAGGGTGGCTCGCCCACCCTCTACCCCGCGCCGGAGTTCTATCGCGAACTCGATCAACTGTTGCCGACACTCGGACAGCCAGTTTGGGGGCAAGGCGGAATAAAACACTACCTAGAGGGCTACCACCACGGGAAAGACGACCGGCTTCGTGTGCTGGGCCCTCACTACAGTGAAACGCCGCTGTTTATCACGTCGCTGGTGTACTTCTGGGATAACGGAAAACGCGTTTTTCCCTACAGCCTCGGGCCAAACCGCGGTATCGGTTTTGACAACGATCGCCAACGACCACCCCTGAACGCCGTTGCCGCCACCGCCCGGTTTGGACCCAGCACCGCAGCCACCAAAGCCGAGGCAACGACAGTGGCAGCCGCCGAGTCTGAGCGCCAACAATCTCGCCCATTGCCGCCGGAGGGCCCCTCGGATGACTACATCGCCAGGCAGCGTGAATTGCGCGCCGCCGCTATCAAGCGAGGGCTTATCTACAAGAACGACGCTTACTGGGCCGACTACGAAGAGACAGTCCTGCGCGACCTGTTCAACCGCCACAGCTTCAAGACCGGGCTGAAAGCGACACCTTATCAGGTAGCGTTGAAGAACTACCTGGAGTGGAACTCCCAGCGCTGTGCGAGCACCATCGCCGATCCGGCGTTATTCACGATTACGGAAGTGACCAGGACCTTCGATGGATTCAGCACCAGCACGCTTGAACGCGAGACGGGGCAATATGCGGTGCCCCGACGCTTTGCGCCCATCTATGCGGCGTTATACGACATTGGCGATCCGACGCTGAACGCGATGCGCGGTGTACAGGCGGCCTACGAGACTCTCCGGCTAGGCTCCGGAGCGCTAACGCAAACCGCATCCGACATTAAGCGCACCATCGAGGCCGCACAGCGTACCAATCGAGACCTGGAAAAGCTCTTCTCGCTGGGTTGCACCAACCCCGTTAAAAAACAGCTGGAAGACATGCTGTTCCATGAGGCGGCAGGCCTGGACGCGGCAGCGACAGATCTGCGCTTCTCCAACGCAGCCACGCTCAGCGACCCGGTGTATCAGCGGGGTAAGGCGCCCTCCTTCACCGTGGCCTGCCTCGCGGCCACTGACTTTCCCCGCGACGCCGGGTCTCGGCGCTACTGTCAGTGCGTCGAGGGTGTTATCCAGCGTCAGGCGCCCGAGCGAATGGCACGTTGGACACAGAGCTACAAACAGTTTTCCCGCGATATGGCAGCTGTCAGGGATGCAATCGATCGGGGACAGGACCACCCCGATCACAGACTGTACGGAACCACGCGTGTTGAATGCACTGTGCGTCGCTAAGCGGAGCGAAAAACCGGGGACAGACCACTATTTTGGGCACAAAAAAAGGCAAGCGATAACAGCTTGCCTTCTCGAAAAGCACCCGACGGCTAGATCGCTACAATGTTCTCAGCCTGCGGTCCTTTCTTGCCTTGAGTGACAGTGAACTCAACCATCTGGCCTTCAGCCAGCGTTTTGAAGCCAGTGCTTACGATGGCACTGTAGTGGGCAAAAACGTCCGGCCCTGATTTTTGTTCAATGAAGCCAAAGCCTTTAGATTCGTTGAACCATTTCACTGTACCAGTAGTTGTATCAGACATAATAAATATCCTGTAGAAAGAAATAGAAATGCCTTCGCGAGGCACGAATAAGCGGGAAATGAAGACTAAAATTTAGAAACTACAGGACGAAGAACTACTAAGAATGCGACGCAATGGAGGTTATAAAAGAACGACTTACTTTCGAGCTGCGGGCACAGTATAGGCCGTTTGGGGCAAAGTCAATCGATTTCTCAAGAAAGAAATGGGGGTCTGTCCCCGGTTATTCAGCGACCATCACATTGACCGGGATACCGGAGAACCTGGGCATGAAGTTGATCGGTTCCAGGTGCTGTTGCAGCGAGGTAAGACGACCCGTAAAGCTACCACCGTCATCGGCCGGGTACCCACCCGGCAAAAGGCTACCGAACATGTGGGTCATTGAAACCACCCCCCGGCGCAGCTGGTTTTCGGCGCGCACCACGGCGGAGATGCTCCCAGCCTCTGCCGAGACCTCAATACACATGCCCTCTTCGAGCCCCTCCTCGGCCATATCCTGCGGATTCATGTATGCAAAATTCAGCGGCAGAACCTCCCGCGTACGCCTGGCATACCGGTAGGCGCTGTTCATGGTATGCAATTGCCTCCGGCAAACCAGTTGGTACCGAAAACGTGTGTCGGGCTCTTCCTTCAACAGCGCGGCGAGATCGGCGGCGACATCAGGCGGACACAGCGCCAATCGTCCACCCTTACCCGGCGGTGCGGCCTGTACATACTGCGGCGGAATTTCAGGGCGCACTCCGCCCGGGTTGTCTCGCAACTCCTCGAAGCTGACGCGGCTGTTGCGACACAGGAAACGAATCATGGATTCCGGATCGGGCGGAGCATCGAGCTCTATGCCGAGCTTCATACCGTCTGGAATGGCGGCGTAGTCCTGACCGTAACTCCAGTATCTCAGTTCCAGGGGTACCTTCATGCGTGCGGCGACTCCCCAGAAAAATTCCCAGTCATGGATAACATCCCCAGGCTTCTCGACGACAGGCGCGGTGTACTGGGCGAACGCCTCCGGATACAACGCGTCACCAGCGACACTCAGGTCGTGACGCTCGTAGGGCTGGGACGTGGCAATCACGTAATCGGAGAGCGCTGCCGTTTCATTCAGCCGCGCGTCCAGGGACACCAGCAAGTCCAGTTTCTCAAAGGCCGCTACTGCACGATCCGGGTCGCCGAGTCCCATCAACGGATTGCCACCGAAGGAAATGAGCGCCCGTATGCGTTCCGGACCAGGCCGGGAAATCTCCCTGGGCAACAACGCAGTAGGAAACTCACCGAAGATGTGCCCGATATCCGCCGTGTGGCATTTCACACCCCGCTCCCAGGAGCGTGTGGGGGACACCGCTAGCTCGACGCTTTGCCTAGGTTGCAGTGTGCCCGGGTTGTAGAGCACATCTCCCGCGCGTTTGTAACCACCGACCAGGGCGTTGACCACTTCGATCATGTGGTCGTTGAGATTGGAATGGGCGGACATCGACGGACCACTACCGCTGCCGATGAACGGAC
>CAYGOX010000332.1:0-841 GCA_964351485.1 uncultured Halioglobus sp. | reverse complement strand
GCGCAACGGGAATATCAGCCCGCTCGGCTGCCAGCGACGGGGTAAACGGCCTTACCGCCGCTCGCAGTTCATCGAGTTGGCTGGCGAACCTCTCACAAAATTCGTGATTGTAGGTATCATCGCGCAGCAGAATATGGGCGATAGCCGCAAAGATGACTGCGTCGTGGCCGGGCTTCGGCTGAATCACCCTATCTGCAAACCGCGCGGTTTCGGTGCGCCGAGGGTCGATCACGATCAACTTCGCGCCCCGTGCTCGGGCGGCGGCGAAGGACCTTCCCGGGGCGCCGCTCTCGCCGGGAGCGAAGGGATAAGTCTGGTGGCTAACAACCGGATTGTTCCCCACAATGACCCCAAGATCGATATCGCGATATGCGGGCTTGCCACTGGCCATGACACCCATACGACCCATAGTGACCCATTTGGCGGACTGGTCGATCGTCATGGTAGAGAAAAAGTTGGGGGTGCCGATGGCGGCGACAAACGCCCGCTCCAGCAAGCCACCTAACAGGCTGCGGTAGGCGCCTGTGCCATGATAGACGGCAATTGAGCGGGGACCGTGCGTCGCTACCAGTTCGCGCAGGCGTGCGGCAATGTCGTCCAGCGCACGCTGTGAATCGATCGGCGAGAAACTGCCGTCGCTCTCTCGCTTCAGACTCTGTGTCAGGCGGGACTCATCCCCATTGTGGAAATCCACACTCGCCAGCCCCTTGGGGCACATGTAGGCACCGTAGGGGGAGCGGGAGCCGTCGGCGACGGCCCCCACGATCCTGTCGCCTTCTACCGTCACCTCCAATGGGCAGAGCGCTCCGCAGTTGCGGCAAAAGGTTTTGGCTTTACTTTG
>CAYGOX010000331.1:0-4189 GCA_964351485.1 uncultured Halioglobus sp. | reverse complement strand
TGGTTGAGTCCCGGGGCGCCACAACCGACGATGACAAGCTTCTTGCCGCGCAGCTTCTCGACGCCAGCGGCGAATTCAGACGAGTCCATGAATCGGCACTTGCCGAGCTGCTGCAGCTGGAGCCGCAGGGGTAGGGTGTTGAAGTAATTCTGGCCCATGGTTGATTCTCCGGGGGATGGGGTAGGGGGGCGTACGATACGCGAATGCTATCCTTGCGTAAAACGCTATATATGTAATACTGTTTTGCGAAATATTCAAAACAGCGTTATCCATGGACCAGCGCGCCCTCACTGTTTTTATCACCGTCTCGCAGACACTCAGCTTCAGTCGCTCGGCCGAGACCCTGCACATGAGCGTATCGGCGGTGAGCCGGACCGTGACGCGTCTGGAGGAGGCATTGGGTCAGCCACTGTTCGAACGCGACCGGCGCAGTGTGCGGCTGACCTCAGCGGGTCGGGAATTCCAGCGCTACGCCAGGGAGGCCGTTGCGCAGTGGCAGCAGGTGGTGCGCAGGATCGGTGATGAGGACGAACTGGCGGGTGAAGTCAGCCTCTATTGCTCGGTGACCGCCAGTTACAGTGTCCTTGCCCCCATTTTGGAGCGGTTCAGGGCCACGCATCCCGCGGTAGAGATCATGCTGCATACTGGCGACCAGGCTGACGGTTACCGGCGAGTGCTGGATGGCCAGGATGACCTTGCCGTGATCGGGCGTCCGGACCAGGTGGCCGACCGGCTGGACTTTCTGTCGCTGCTGGAATCGCCCTTGCAGTTCTGGATGCCGACAGCTGACTGTGCTGTCAGGGAGGCCGTGCTCAGCGGCGCTTCGCCGATGGACATCAGGCACTGGGAGCAGGTGCCGCTGATCGTGCCCGAGCGCGGTGTGACCAAGGAGGCGTTTGACCGCTGGTGCCTTGAGCACGGTGTGCGGCCGAACATCTACGCGCAGGTGGCGGGCCATGAAGCCATAGCAGCGATGACGGCGCTGGGTCTGGGGGTGGGCGTGGCGCCGAGGCTGGTGGTCGAGGCGGGCGCGATGTCCGAGCGTGTCGAATCCGTGGCGGTCGGTGGCGACCTGCCGCCCCTGGTGATCGGCCTGGCGGGGCTGCGTCAGCGCCTGGCCAGCCCGCTGGTGAAGGCGCTGTGGGATGTCGCCGCCCAGACGTACGCAGACGAGATTTGTTAAACTTCACCTCGTGATAATGACCCGGAGCGGGCTATGAGAGATGACCAGGATTCAGACTCTACGCAGGAGGCGCCCGGCAGTGACGAGTTGCCCGCGCGCGCCGCGGCCGGCGTGACGCATACGCTGGACCGTCTGGTCGACGAGCACGAGGAGGAGGTCTCCGAGAACGGCAGGACCGTCAGGCGCCAGGGCATCTACCTGTTGCCCAACCTGTTCACCACCGCCGCGCTTTTTGCCGGCTTTTACGCGGTGATTTCCGCCATGCGGGAAAATTTCGAGGCCGCCGCCATCGCGATTTTCATCGCGATGGTGATGGACGGGCTCGACGGCCGAATAGCCCGGATGACCAATACCTCGAGCAAGTTCGGGGAAGAGTTCGACAGCCTGTCCGACATGGTGTCGTTCGGGGTGGCGCCGGCACTGGTTGTATTTGCCTGGGCTCTGGGTGATCTGGGCAAGTTCGGCTGGAGCGCGGCATTTATCTTCGTCGCCTGCGCGGCGCTACGCCTGGCGCGGTTCAACACGCAGATCGAAACGACCGACAAGAATTATTTCACTGGCCTGGCGAGCCCGGCCGCTGCGGCGATCATTGCCAGCGCAGTGTGGTTATGCAGTGACCTGGGCCTGGTGGGCAGTAACCTTCCTTACGAACTCTCCGTGGTGGTCGGTATCCTGACCGCAACCATCGGCTTCCTGATGATCGCCAACTTTCCCTATTACAGTTTCAAGGGCGTCGATTTCCGGCGGCGGGTGCCGTTTGTCATGATGATCGCTGTGGTGCTGGTGTTCGGGTTGATCACTGTCGACCCGCCGACTGTGTTTCTGGTGAGTTCGTTGCTCTACGCGCTGTCGGGCCCGGTGCAGGCGATGCTGAAAGGGCGCGCCTGACGGTAAACTCGAACCCCGGCCACGCGCCGGGGAACCAATTGCCGCGATTCGGTTCCTACAAGGCGACGCTGACAATTTGACGAACACCACCGGAACTCGCCCATGGCCTCACGGTTTTCCTACCCTGCAATCGCATCCTCAGAGATTACGCCCGAATCGGTTTATGTGAATCGCCGTGCCTTCATGCAGGGCGCCGGGCTCGCTGCATTACCGTTGCTGACCGGTGGTTCTGCCGTAGCTGCCACGCAACAGACGGGTGGAAAACCCTTGCGTTACGCACCTGCCCAATCGGTGGAGCAGGGTTTCCTGACTAATGAGGCGCGCAATTCACTCGAGGATATCAGTACCTACTGCAACTTTTACGAGTTCGGCACGGACAAGGACGACCCTGCACGCTACGCCCATGAAATGCGTGTAGACCCGTGGAGCCTGGAGGTCGTCGGCGAGGTCGGCAAGCCGGGCAAGCTGAACCTGGAGGATATTCTGGGCGGGTTCGAGCTCCAGGAGCGGGTCTACCGGCTGCGCTGCGTCGAGGCCTGGTCGATGGTTGTTCCCTGGGTCGGCTTTCCCCTGGCGGATCTGTTAAAGCGGTTCGAGCCCACTTCCAAGGCCAGGTACGTGGCCTTTGAAACGCTCTACCGCCGCAGCGAAATGCGCGGTACCCGATCGCTTACCAGTATTATCGACTGGCCCTACCGCGAGGGGTTGCGCATGGACGAGGCGATGCACCCGCTAACGCTGATGGCAGTCGGAATCTACGGCAAGACCCTGCCTAACCAGAACGGCGCGCCGATCCGCCTGGTTGTGCCGTGGAAGTACGGGTTCAAGAGCATCAAGTCCGTCGTGCGAATTCGACTGACCCGGGAGCAACCCAAGACCAGCTGGCAGCAGCTCGCCCCGCGCGAATACGGTTTTTACGCCAACGTGAATCCCGAGGTGGATCACCCGCGCTGGAGCCAGGCGACCGAGCGGCGCCTGCCGTCAACGCTCTTTCGGCCCAACCGCATTGCCACCCGTATGTTCAATGGCTATGGCGAGCAGGTCGCCCACCTCTATCGCGATATGGATCTGACACGGGATTACTGAGCATGGAACGCGTCACACGCATCGCCCTGTTTATCGCAGCACTGGCTCCCTTTGCGTTTCTGGTTTACGCAGCGACGACCACCAGTCTGGGACCAGACCCGGCAGAGCGGGTAATGCACGTCACCGGGGAATGGTCCATGCGGTTGCTGGTGCTGACGCTGCTGATCTCCCCGCTGCGAGCGTGGACCGGCAAGCCCGTGGTTCTGCGCTTTCGACGCATGGTCGGGTTGTTTACCTTTTTCTACGCCACGTTGCATCTGGTCTCTTTCCTCCAGTTCTTCACCGGCTGGGACGGCGGGGTCCTGCTTGAGGAGCTGGTGGAGCGTCCCTACGTCACGATGGGTTTCCTTGGCTGGGTGTTGATGCTGCCGTTGGCCGTTACCTCGACACGCGCGATGCAGCGCCGGCTGGGGCGCAACTGGGCGAAACTTCACCGGTTGATTTATCCCGCAGCCATTGCGGCCTGTGTACACCTGGCCTGGCTGTCGCGGTCCGACATCGGCGAGGCGCTTGTCTACGCGGTCGTTGTGGGTCTGCTGTTGTTCTGGCGTGTCAGGCGACGGTCGCGCCGGGGTCAATCGCCGGCAGCCTGACCCGGGCTATTCTCGGCCGAATTGGTCGTTGTTTAACCACCTTTGCGGCCGCCCGATCCCGCCCCCGGCGGGGGTTGTAAAAAACCCAAAAAATAATTTTCCAAAGCCCTTGTGCGGGCAGGTCCGATCCGTATAATGCGCGGCTCGGTTGGGGCAAGCCCTGGCCGTTTTCTGCGCCCTGGCGGTAGCAGAAGTTATTTAACAAGACGATGAAGACAGATGTGTGGGCACTTGTTGGGAGTGGTTGTCACAACCATTCAGACACAACAAGTGACTCATTGATTCTTGTAATTTTTGATTTCGAATTGTGTCTGAGCCGAGATTTTGGGTTGTAAAGTGGGGTTTCCACGTAACAGCCTCCTCTTGCCGCTCCTTTTGGAGTAAAGCAGAGGTTAAAGATTAAACTGAAGAGTTTGATCATGGCTCAGATTGAACGCTG
>CAYGOX010000330.1:0-4195 GCA_964351485.1 uncultured Halioglobus sp. | reverse complement strand
AGACTCACTGCATATCAGCCAGTCGGCGGTCAGTCAGGCGGTTGCGGGGCTGGAGTCGAAACTGGAGGTGACGCTGCTCCACCGCGGCAAGGAACTGGTGCTGACCGATGCCGGTCGGCGGCTGTTTGAGCACGCCGTGGACGTGCTGCGCGGTGAGCAGCGCGTGCTCGAAGACGTGGCCCAGCTCAAGCAGGGCAAGACCGAGACGCTCAACCTGGCGCTCAGCGGGTCCATCAACCGGTTCTACGCCCCCGACCTCATCAGCGCGTTCCACGCGGTGAACCCGCAGACGCGAATGAAGATTTCCGAGATGCCGGCCAGGAGCATCATCTCGGCGGTGCTCTCGGGGACGGTCGAGTTGGGGCTGGGACCCTTCCAGAAAGATATGGCGGCTTTCGAGACGGTGCCGTTGTACACCGACTCGCGGCACCTCGTGGTGAGTCCGCGACACGAGCGCTACGAGGAGATGCTGCGCGGTGACGCCGGTGCCCTGAAGCTGACCCCGCTGATCGCGTCGGCCCTGGACAACCCGGAGCTGCGTCCGTCCATCCAGCGGCTGCGCGACCAGTTCAGCACCGTGTGGGAGGTGAGCAGCCTGTCGCTGCGAATCCACATGGTGGCCCAGGGGATGGGTGTGACATTTCTCGATCGCAAGGTGCTGCGAGAACATCCCAGTTGCCGCGACTTCCGTATCATGGACGATCTCTCTTTCGGCACCATCGACAAGGAGGTGGGACTCTACTACCGTTCCGGCAGGATACTCAGCGACAGCGCGCGGGACTTTATGGCCTTGTGCCAGCAGTACTGGGAGGCGCGCTAGTAGGTCCTTACCGCAGCACGAATCCGATATGGAAAAGCCCACACAATGACAGTAAGCACTAACAAACAAGCATGCAAAGCAAAGGAGCGCCGGCGCTGTGAAGCTGCGTGAGAGCAACGTCGCCCGGCTGGGTTCGGGAACGTATGACGTTCTGATCCTGGGCGGCGGTATCAACGGTGCGGTGGCGGCGGCCGCACTGGCCGGGCGCGGTGTCCGGGTCGCGCTGATTGACCGGGGCGACTTTGCCGGCGGGGTGAGTTCCAACTCCTCCAACCTGGCCTGGGGCGGGATCAAGTACCTGGAGAGCTGGGAGTTCCTGCTGGTCAACAAGCTGTGCAAATCGCGCAACCGGCTCATGAAGGCCTACCCCTCGACCGTGAAGGAGATCCGTTTCTTCGCCACGATCCAGAAGGGCTTCCGCTTCCCCGCGTTCTTCATTTTCCTGGGCAGCGTGCTGTACTGGATCATGGGCCGGTTCGCGACGCGTCCGCCGTGCTACGTGTCGGCCAGCGCGATCGAGGCGGCCGAGCCCATCGTCAACACCAGCGATGCGCAGGGCGGGCTGGAGTATTCCGACTGCTACCTGTTCGACAACGACGCGCGGTTTGTCTTCAACTTCATCCGGCGCAGCCTCAACTACGGCTGTATCGCTGCCAACTACGTGGAGGCGCTGGACTGTGTACGCGAGGGTGATGTGTGGGTGACCCAGGCGAAGGACGGGATGTCGGGGGAGCCTCTGACGATCCGCTCGAAGGTGGTGATCAATGCCTGCGGGCCGCAGGTGGATGAGCGCAATGTCGCGGCGGGCGAGACCACCCGGCACCGCCACCTGTTCTCCAAGGGCGTGCACCTGGTGGTGGACAAAGTTACGGACAATAAGCGAGTACTTACTTTCTTCGCGAGCGACGGCCGGCTGTTCTTCCTGATCCCAATGGGACGCAGAACCTGCATTGGCACCACCGACACCCAGGTAGAGCGCCCGGAGGTCGGGGTGACCGACGAGGATCGCGATTTCATCCTGCAAAACGTCAACGCGCTGCTCGACACCGATCCGCCCCTGACCCGCGACAGCATCATCGCCGAGCGGGTCGGCGTGCGCCCGCTGGTGATCGAGGGCGCCGACGGCGTGGCCGACTGGGTGGCGCTGTCGCGCAAGCACGTCATCGAGGTGAACAAGACAACGCGCTACCTGAGCATCTTCGGCGGCAAGCTGACCGACTGCCTGAACGTGGGCGAGGAGGTGGTCGAGCACGTCAAGGCGCTGGGCATCGGGTTGTCCAGTGCGAACGAGCGGTGGTACGGCGAGCCCGGCGAGGACCTGCGCGAGGAGTTCATGCTGCAGGCCAGGCTGATGGCGCTGGACGAGCTGACCCACCCGGATTCCTCCGAGCCGTTGTCCGAGCGATTCTGGCGGCGCTACGCCGAGAGTGCGTTCGGCCTGCTCGAGCGCATCCGCGAGGATCCGTCCTGCGCCCAGCGGCTGATCCACGATGCGGAGTACACCCGGTGTGAGATTGAGCTGGCCGCGCGCCGGGAGATGATCACCCGGCTGGAAGACTTCATGCGGCGCCGGTCAAAAATTGAGCAGGTCGTGCGCCCCGAAAGCCTGCGCGACGACCCGGGCCTGCGAGAGGCCTGCCGCATTTTGTTTGGCCCGCACGCCGAGGACCGACTGGCCGAATACCTGGACGGTCTCGAGTAATCAGAACTGCGGGTCGGTGCCGTGCACGCCCAGGTAGTGAGAGGCGAGGTTGGGGTTCTCGTCGAGCGCGGTATTGATCTCGTAGAGCCGCTCGTAGTTGGTGTCCTTGATCAGCCACTTGCCGTCGACTTTCAGGTAGCGATCCCAGTAGATCGCCGTGCCCTGGGTGAGCGCGTTGTGCTTGAGCAGCCACATGTGGTCGGCCAGGTACCAGATGCCGGTTGCCTCGGTCTCGCTCAGTATCTGGATCTCGGGCTGGTGGCCGTTGTGATGGCCGATGGACTCACGGCTGAAGGAGGCGGCGATGTTTTTGACGTACTCCGCGCGGCTCTGCACGTTCCACTCGTAGTTGCCGCCGACGAAGTGCACTGTGACATCCTCGTGGAAGAGGGTGGCCAGCTCTTCGAGGTTTGCGGTATCGATACAGCGGAAATAGGCGTGCTTGAGCTGCTTGATGGCCTCGATGTCCATCAGGCGCTGGATATCCTTGCGCAGCTCCTCGATGCCGCCGTCGCTGGCCTGCAGGGGAATCCCCTCGGTGATTCCGAGGTTGGTTTTGTTCAGTACTTGTCGCTCAGCCATGGTCTGCCTGCTCCCGTTTGTTATGTCGGCAAAATAGTGTGAGTCGATGATGCCACAGTGCTCCCCGGTTTCCTGCCGCGCCTGTGTGAGCATCTGAACCAGTGCCTCGATTTACTGGTGGAGGGCGCGTGGGCAGCGGGTGTGAACGGGCGGCGGCGCTGGTGCTGCTGCCCGAATCCCCCTAAAGTATCCGGCCAGTATGAATGATCGACAGCCTGTAAGGAGGCCGCGGTGAGCGGCACGACACCCGACGACAGCGCACGCACGCCCTCGCCCTGGCGCGGCTTCAACTGGCAGGACCCGTTCGGGCTCGAAGAGCAGCTGACAGCGGAGCAGCGCATGGTGCGCGACAGCGCGCGCCAGTACGCGCAGGAGCGGCTGGCGCCGCGTGTGCGTGAAGCGTTTGCCGATGAAAACACCGATCTGGCCATCTTCCGGGAAATGGGTGAGCTGGGCCTGCTCGGGTCCACGTTGCATGGGTACGGGTGTCCCGGTGTCGACTATGTCAGTTACGGGCTGATCGCGCGCGAGATCGAGCGCATTGATTCGGGTTACCGCTCCATGATGAGCGTGCAGTCGTCGCTGGTGATGTACCCGATCTACGCGTACGGGACGCAGGCGCAGCGAGAGCGCTACCTGCCGCGGCTGGCGACGGGCGAATGGATCGGCTGTTTCGGCCTGACTGAGCCCGATCACGGGTCCGACCCGGGCGGTATGGTCACGCGGGCGCATGCTGCCGATGGCGGTTATCGCTTGAGCGGCAGCAAAATGTGGATTACCAACAGTCCCGTGGCCGACGTTTTTGTTGTCTGGGCCAGGACCGACGACGGGCTGATCCGGGGCTTTATTCTCGAACGCGGCATGGAGGGTCTTGCCACACCGCGCATTGAGGGCAAGCTGGCGCTGCGCGCATCGGTGACCGGTGAAATTGTCATGGACGAGGTGTTCGTACCGCAGGACAACCTGCTGCCGGGTGTTCACGGCCTCAAGGGGCCCTTCGGCTGCCTGAACAACGCGCGCTACGGCATCTCCTGGTGCGCGATGTTGGCGGCTGAGACCTGCTGGCAGACGTCGCTCGATTACTTGATGTA
>CAYGOX010000329.1:0-4196 GCA_964351485.1 uncultured Halioglobus sp. | reverse complement strand
CGCGGCGAAATCACGAAGATCCAGCTGCAGAAGGGTGGCGGTGGCTATAAGCCGCTGACGCCGGTGCAGGTGAAAACGTCGGCCGGCAAGGGCGCGCGCCTGCAGGCTATGACGGGACACTTCCAGCTCGCGCGTCCCTACACCAGCAAGTGGGTAGCAAAGTTCGCCCGCGATTCGCTCCTATACTGGAAGTGCATCGGTTCGCGCCAGGACGGCCGCACCGACGCGCAGTACAACAACGATATCGACTTCGGCCCGGCGCACGACTCCGGCGCCACCCGCGAGGAATGCCTGACCCTCGGCCGCTGGATCGACACCGGCATCCAGCGAGCCCCCGCCACCAATTAAGGGGACAGTTTACTTAATTGCTCCCTAGCGAATTAAAGGGACAGTTTACTTAATTGCTGGCGTGATCCCTTGGGAATTAAAGGGACAGTTTACTTAATTGCCGGCGTATTCCCTTGGGGTTGCTCAGATTCCGGCTGTTGTTCAACGCCAGTGTATGCCTGGTGCTCATCCTGCAGACTTGAATTAAGTAAACTGTCCCCGAATTGCGGTCCCCGAATTGCGGGGGCGGACGAGCAATTAAGTAAACTGTCCCCTTAATTGGGGAGGGCTGACAGGAAGGTCTGGACTTTTTGGTTGGTGGTGGTGCGGTCTGGCTCGTGGTTGAAGAAGCCGTGGCTGCGACCTTCGTAGATGGCCAGTTCGCAGGTGCTGCCGACGGCTGTCGCGGCGCTGCAGAACGCCTGTGCAGTTGCGACCGGGACTTCGGGGTCGGCGCTGCCCAGCAGGATGAGCGTGGGTGGCAGCCCCTGGCCGATGTGCTGCTGCGGCGATACCGATTCCCAGTAGTCGCGCACCAGGTGATGATCCGGCGTGCCGGGCGCGAGATCCAGCATCGGGTTGTAGAGGATCAGACCCGCCGGGCGCGGCGCGTCGGCGGCCGCCGGCACACGTGTTCCCACGGCTGCCGCCAGGTGGCCGCCCGCAGAGCCGCCACCGATGTAAATTTTTGCGGCGTCGATACCCAGCGCACCTGCCTTTGTCTGCAGGAAACGCAGGGCATCGGCGGCGTCCGCAACCAGTTCACGCACGTCGACACGATTGTTGGCGCCCAACCGGTACTGCGCTGAAAAGCAGTGGTAGCCCTGCGCGGCAAAATACTGGCACTGCGGGTAGAACGCGCGCGGATGTCCGTAGAGCCAGCGCCCGCCGTGAAACAGCAGTATCGCGGGGCGCGGACCCTTGCCGGACGCCTGTGCCGCGAAGGCATGAAGCGCGAGCGGTGTCTTGCCCACGGTTTTGTAGACAATCTCACGATCTGGACCCGGCTCGAACAGCTGGAGTTTCTTGATGACGACAATAGCCGCGATGGGAAGCGCCACCATCAGCATCCCCGCCAGGAAAAACCACCACTCTCTGCTCATACCTGCCTCCGTGCCGCGCGATTGCCATTAAAACACGCCCCCGGTCGCTGCGGCGCGTTTCTTCGACAGGTAAGCATAGATGTACCGGCTTTTATGTAAATCGGTGTCAATTCCCTACAATGTCGCCACACGGTTTTTCATAGCGCGAAAGCGAGGAGTATCCAATGGCAAATTCGCAGCAGGTCGTGCTGATCACCGGCGGCGGCAGCGGCATGGGTCGCGAGGCAGCCCGGCGCTTTGCGCAGGCCGGGGCGCCGGTCGCGCTTTTTGACCTCAATACCGACGGTATGGCCGAAACGGCCCAGGGCCTGGACACCATCCACAGCTGGACGGTAGACGTCACCGACTTCGAAGCGGTCAAAGCCGCCGTGGCAGAAGTCGAGGCGAAGCTGGGCCCCGTGGAGCGCCTCTATAACTGCGCCGCGATCATGCCTTTCGGCAAACTGGTTGAGCAGGACAACGCCATCATCCACAAGCAGATGGCCATCAACTACGGTGGCCTGGTCAATATCACGCAAGCGGTGCTGCCCGGTATGCTCTCACGCGGACGCGGCGATTTCGTCAGCTTTGCCTCGATGGCGGGTATCGTTCCGATGCTGCTTACCGGCGCCTACACCGCGACCAAATTCGCGGTGGTCGCCTTTACCGAAACGCTCTACCACGAAAACCGCGACAGCGGCGTCCGCTTCGCCTGCGTCTGCCCGCCTGCAGTCGCCACGCCGCTGCTGAAGCAGGGCCGCGAAAGCGCCTGGCCAAAGATGCTCGAAGGGCAGGGCGAACCGCTGCACCCCTCGGTGGTGATCGACGCCATCGAGTCCTGTCTCGACAAGGGCAAGTTCATGGTCTTCCCCACCCGCAATGCGCGCATCGGTGCGCTGATACGCCGTCTTTTCCCGGGCCTGATCTGGAAGCAGGTCCACGAGACGGAAGGGTTCTAGGCGCGTCGCACGTGCTCCAGCGCGTGCATCACACCGCGCAGTTCCGCCAGCGCCTTCAGGCGTCCGCCGAAGGAATACCCGGGGTTGACCCCGGCCTGTCCGATCTCCTCGCCCAGGGTGTGGCCGTGGTCCGGCCGCATCGGGATGGGGTCGGTGCGACCCTGCTGCCGTCGCGCTGCCTCTTCGTCCAATAGCGCATCGATCAGCCCCACCATGTCGTTGTCACCGTCCAGGTGCTCCGATTCGAAAAACGAACCGTCCGCCTCGCGCCGGATATTGCGCAGGTGCACAAAGTGAATGTTGCTGCCGAACTCACGCACCATGGCGATGAGATCGTTATCCGCGCGGGCCCCGAACGAACCAGCGCACAGTGTCAGCCCGTTGTTCACGCTCGGCACCGCTGCCATCAACGCGCGGGCATCGTCGGCGGTGGACATCACCCTGGGCAGTCCAAACAGGGAGAAGGGCGGATCGTCGGGGTGAATACACATGCGCACGCCGGCCTCTTCGGCCACGGGAATCACCGCCTCCAGGAAACGGAACAGGTTGGCGCGCATCCCGTCGGTGCCCAGCGCGATGAAATCGGCGATCGCGGCGCGGATACCCTCGCGTGTATAGGACCCTTCGCCGCCGGGCAGGCCGGCGATGATGTTTTTCTCCAGCAGCGCTTTTTCCTCGTCGCTCATCGCGTCGAGTCGCTCACGCGCCCGTGCCAACACCTCGGGCGCATAGTCCGCCTCGGCGTCGGCGCGCTGCAGGATGTACACGTCGTAGGCCGCGAAGTCGCTCATCTCGAACCGCAGGGCCTGCGAGGCATTTTTCAGACGATAGTTGAGGTTGGTGCGGGTCCAGTCCACCACGGGCATGAAGTTGTAGCAGACCACCTCGATACCGGCCTGCCCGACGTTGCGCACCGACGTCTTGTAGTTCTCGATCAAGCGGTCGTAGTCACCGGTGCCGGTTTTCAGGTCGTTGTGCAGGGGAATGCTCTCCACCACCGCCCAGGTCAGGCCGTGTGCCTCGATCTCGGCCTTGCGCCGAGCGATATCGGCCTCGGGCCACGCCTCGCCGGTCGGTATGTGGTGCAGTGAGGTGACCACGCCAGAGGCACCGGCCTGTACGATGTTTTCGAGGGTGACCGGGTCGTCGGGTCCGAACCAGCGCCATGTCTGCTGCATGCGATGTACTCTGCTTTGTGGGTCGCGCGCGGGTGTCGCTTGACACCGGGCCGGTCACGCCCTAAATTGGCCTGACCAGTTGACCAAAGCTGCATTGTGTCCCAAGGTCCCGTTGCGCGCAAGCGCCGGGCGGAGCGCGGCAAACACTGGGCAGTACCAGAACAACAGAACAACGAACGCCGCACGGCCAGGATGCCCACCATGAGCCCGCAAGCTCCCGTTCGCATCGGTGTGATCGGACTAGGCAATATCGCCTCCCAGCACATCGACCACCTGCGCAACGCCCGCGTGGACAACGCGCAGCTCGCGGCCGTCTGTTCGCGCACCCCGCCCGACACCGACTACGGCGTCCCCCACTTTACGCACCACCAGGCGCTGATCGACAGCGGCCTTTGCGATGCGGTGCTGATCGCCACCCCGACCTTCGCACACGCGGCCATGGGAGAGGCGGCCCTGCAGGCAGGGCTGCACGTGATGATGGAAAAACCGCTGGGGCTGTCTGTCGCGGAGGGCGAGCGGCTTATCGGCGCGCAGCGCGACGGCCAGGTGTTCGGCCTTATGCTGAACCAGCGCACCGACCCTCTGTTCGTGGCCATGCGCGAGGTGGTCGAGCACTACGCCGCCGGCGGCCGGGTCATCGAAGACGGCCC
>CAYGOX010000328.1:0-4203 GCA_964351485.1 uncultured Halioglobus sp. | reverse complement strand
CACTGCTCGGAACCGTCCGTCGTGGGGAGTCTGGATCACCTTGATCGCTGGCTCCTTGTTCTTCCACACCTCGAAATCCGCTCCGAAGGTTTCCAGTCCGCCGGCCTGTTCTTCCCGCGCGGCGATACGATCAGCCTCGGTGGGCGGCTCGTTCCTGGCCAGTGACAACACGGCGTGCCAGGCCTTGGTCATCCCGTCTGTCACCGGCGTGTTGGCGATAAACTCGTAGCGTACTGTGTCCAGGTAGCTTTGCTTGGACAGTAGGATACCCGGCCCGGTGTACCACGTGACGGTCTGCAGGTGCGCCTGGTAAAAATCGATGGTTCCGCCCTGGCGCTGTACCAGCCGGGCCCCGGCGAACTCGTTTTCCAGATATTCGCAGGGCGCACCGTGGGTGGGGCCGAGGTGATGTACGTCTGCCATGTTGTCCAGAATCTCTATCTGGTGCACGGGGATGACGCCCAGATGGTCGAGCTGCCAGTGCACCGCCCGGGGTGAATCCCAGGCCGGCAGGAAGGGCGGTTCGAACTCCGGCGGCAGACCCTCGGGGTCGTGCCACATCAGGACACAGCCCATCACGTCCCGCACCGGGTAGGAGCCGATGGAAAAGCGGCTCACGTCAAAGTCATCCTCGTAGGGAATTTCCTCCACACAGCCGTCCGAGCCATATTTCCAGCCGTGGTAGGGGCAGCGGATCGAATCGCCCTCGACATTCGCGCGCGTCTTCACGATGTGCGCGGTTCCGCTTTTGGCGAGGTGAGCCCGCATGTGCAGGCAGTACGCGTCGAGCATGATCGGCGCGCCAGAGGCGCCCCTGTACAGTGCGTAATCCTTACCGAAAAAGGTGGCTGCCATCGGCTCTGAGGTAACTTCCCGGCTTTCGGCGACCACGAACCAGCCGCGTGGATAAACGAACGGGCCCAGACCGTAGTCTGCGCTACCGGCTCTTGCTGTTTGAGACATGGTGGTGCTCCTGTGATGCGCGAAAGACTGCACTATACAATATTTGTAATATACAAATAAATTTCAGAGTTCCATAAGTTATACTGGGACGTTCAATCCGGATCAGGTCAGCAATGGATATTTCGAAATCGATCACCTACCACGTCACGCGAACAGGCAACATTCTGCGGCGGCTCACGGCAAAGCGGATCCGCGACGCGGGCATCGACGTGACGCCCGAGGAATCGGTGCTGTTGAATCAGTTGTGGGACAGGGACAAACAGGGCATTTCTGAACTGGCGCAATGGTCGGTCAAGGAGCCGTCCACGTTGACCCGGCAGATCGATGGACTGGTGCGCAAGGGCTATCTGAAGCGCGAACACGGCACCGCAGATCGGCGCAGTGTGGAGGTCAGCCTGACCGCGAAAGGCAAGGCGCTGGAGGCGAAGTTCGAGCGCACCGGCATTCGGCAGCTGGATACTGACCTTCTGGGCGGCCTTGGCGAGCGCCCCGATAAAATCCTGAAAATACTGACCAGTCTCAGCGAGACGGCGTTGCGCGAGTTGGAGAAGTAGCCCGCTCTGGGCGACAACGCGCCCATATCAGCAGCAGTGCCAGGGCGGTCAAGCTCATCACTCCAGGCCCCGGTACAGCCGCGACTGACAGCGTCAATTCCGCTGGCCGGCGGTTCGGGCCACCGGTCTGCCCAAAGACGTATTCGCTGCCGGTCTGTGAGATTGTCCTGATTTTACCGCCAATTGAAAAAAATCCGCCGGCAGCTGCGTTGATGTCCGCAAGGGCTGCGTCGTTCAACTCAAGTGTGATGTCCACCATGCTATCGGTGGCGCGGAACAGCCTGAAACGACCGTAGCTGTTGCCGCTGCCCAGGTCTTCGAAAATAGCGTCGTTAACGCGATCGTTGAAATTCAGGATTGCGGCTTCAGTAGACACATCGAATAGTTCCAGCACCTCGGTAAAGCTGTCGGTGCCGAACACACCGGAGTAGACGGTCAGCGATGCCCCCGTTACCGGCGCGGCCATGCTACGCAGGTCGAAGGTGAAGAAGCTGCGCAATTCGGCGAAGCCAGTCGTGAGGCCGAAGTCCGCCTCGCCGGTGAAGTAGTTGTCGTTTGTATCCATCACGGTGCAACAGGGCAGGTCGCGATTTGCCCAATAGCCCTGATTATTCACACCCGGCGTATACTGTGACTGATTGGTGGTAAAACTCAGCAGGGAGGCGTTAGCGCGGGCTGTCGTGAGCAAACAGGTAAGCGAGAGTAGTGCGAGGCAGAGTCGATAGCGCGAAGTTGTGGTGTCGTGCATGGCGATTTCTCCGGTATTTGCCCGGTACCCATCGGGCGCAAATCAGTAGGGGCTGGCCCCGACCACGCGCAGTTCTACCTTCGAATACTCCGGTATCGTTTCGCGGCTGCAGCCACATTTCAGGAGAAAGTTTTCAGTAGCGCCCGCAGCCACGCTGTGGCTGATGTACTCAGAACACTCGTAGACAAAGTTGCCCTCGGCATCCAGCAACTCGGCCTGGACCTCGACTGAGCCAACGGATTTCTCACCGGTATTCTTTACCGAGCCGGTAATGTGCAGATGGCCGCCACTGCGCGTCTCGGTATAGGAGCCAAGTTCAATAACGGCCGTCATGTCCATATCGGAAAATACGGTCGATGCGGAATTCCAGACCTCATCGCCGAGGTCTTCGGAATATGCCTCAATTGACTCTTCCATCATGGAGGGTAGCAGCATCGATACGAGCGCGGTCCCTCCGAACATCAGTAGAAACTGGGGAATAAGAAAGCCGATTCCAATCCAGAAGCCGAGGGTTATTTTTTTCCATATGCTGAGGTTTTCCATGACTGACGTCTCCTTGTCGCGGTGGCTTTTATCAACCGTACCGCATTTGGGCGGCCTTTGTAACAGCCGTGCGCCTTCGACCTCGCGTGCTGGCACGGTAGTGATAGACTCTCCGGCAGGTCTGATAGTTGGCATCGCGAGCCAACTGCCTGGCCAGGATAATACTCATAAGGGAACACCCCATGATCAGACGAATTGTAGGCACATGCATGCTGCTGTTGGCCAGCGCAGTAACCCAGGCTAACTGCCCCGAGGGCGTACCGGCAACACTGCCCCATGCCGAAGCCGTGGTGCCCCTGGCAGGCAGCGCAGGGCCCGGCTCGGAAGTCTGGAATTGCATGGGCAGCAATCTCATTGTCCGCAATGTCCAATACCCCACGCTTACCCCCGTATTGCCGGATAAGGCCAAGGCCAATGGCGCCGCCGTAATCGTGGCGCCCGGTGGCGGGTTTGAAATGCTTTCGATGACGGAGGAGGGCTACGCGGTGGCCGAGTGGCTGGCCGGGCAGGGGGTTGCGGCGTTTGTGCTGAAGTACCGGTTGAACGAAACACCGACGAGCTTCGAACAGTGGGTCGCGCAAAACGCCAGTCGTATGCGTGCCCTGGTCGATAACAGCGACGGCAAAGCGCGATTGCCCACGCCGCCCGAAGCGGTGGCCGATGCCGCAGCCGCGATAAAGTGGGTGCGCGCCAACGCCGGCAAGCTGGGGGTAGACCCGGAGCGCGTCGGGCTGCTCGGGTTCTCCGCCGGTGCGATGACCACGATCGCCGCTGGCGACCTGGCCGATGCGACGTCGCGTCCTGACTTTATTGCGCCCATCTATCCGCCTATGTGGAGCCGGGCAGTGCCCGCACACGTGCCGCCCATGTTCCTGGCCATTGCGCTGGATGACGACCTGTTTACCTCCGGTGGCCGTCCGCTACATTTTTTGACCGACTGGCAGGCCTCGGGCCATCCGTTCGAGGCCCACCTGTACCAGAGCGGCGGACACGGGTTTGGCATGGACGGCAACGGGGCAGCCAGTGCTCAGTGGGCAGACCAGTTCTATGCCTGGATGGACGACCGCGGTTTCTTAGCGGCTGGTTCAGGCTATTCCGTGGCCAGTACCTCGCTCGGTACGCTGCTCGCCGATCCTGAGGCGAGGGAGGTCATCGAGCGGTTCCTGCCGGGTCTTGCGGATAATCCGCAGATCAAGCTGGCGGGCTCCCTCAGCCTGGAGAAGCTGTCAGCGTTCGCGCCGGAGCTGATTGACAAGTCCAAACTCGGGGCAATCGAGGAGGCGCTGGGTGCCTTGTGAGGGCGCCTACGCCGCTAGACGATCCTAAAGGGGATGGTTTCTACTTCCGCGCGCAAGCTCTAGAATAGTCAGGTCATTAACACCGTTTGACAGGCGG
>CAYGOX010000327.1:3047-4240 GCA_964351485.1 uncultured Halioglobus sp. | reverse complement strand
TCGGTGATGATGAGCGAGTTGGTACGACCGTCGACTACCACGGAACCGCGCGGCGAGATCAGACTGCCGCCGTCTTCGGTGCCGGCCTGAAACAGCTTTACGACATCCGAAGCCTTGGCGTAACGGATACGCACGAACTCAGACTGCAGCGGCGCCAGTTCGGATATCTGTTTGTTGGCCTCGATCTGCTGGCGCTCCCGCTCGGCGATCTCTGCCGCGGGGGCCACCATCAGGACGTTGCCGACCTGGCGCTTGTCCAGACCCTTGGTCTTCAGAACCAGTTCGAGAGCCTGGTCCCAGGGAACATTCTGCAGGCGCAGTGTGATGCGGCCGGACACCGTGTCGCTCGCCACCAGGTTGAGCTCAGTAAAGTCGGCGATCAACTGCAGTACCGCGCGTACCTCGATGTCCTGGAAGTTCAGCGAGATGCGATCACCCACATAGGTGAACTCGTTCTTGCGCCGCTGGGCTTCTTTCTTGGACAGCGGCTTAACGCTCACCACGTATTCGTTGTCGGTCTGGTAGGCGAGGTAGTCGAAGTCGCCCGTGGTCTTGAGCTGCAGCGTGGCGCCGCGTTCGGTGGTGTTAACGTCAACGGTGTTCACAGGCGTCGCAAAGTCGGTGACGTCGTAGCGGCGAATCAGGCGCTCGGCGACTGTGGTGTCGAGGAACTCGATCTTCACGTCGCCAGCTTCACTGAACACGTTCACATCGACTGCAGGGTCGGTAAGCTCCAGCGTCAGGCGCCCTTCGCCGTCACCGGTGCGCTGAAACTGCAGGTCGGTGATGCGCGAACTGATCTCGGCAACCTTGGCGATCTCGGTGCGAACGTGGTGCGGATCCGTCGTCTTTTTGACGTAGTCTGTGCCTTCCTGGCCTACAAGCAGGAACAGGTTGTTACCCTCAACGCGGGTCTCATACGGCACCAGCTTCACGAGGTTTACGACCAGCCGCGTACGATCGCCCGACTCCAGCACCATGGCCTTGGTGGCATTGCCATAAGGCAGGGAGTAGCGCTTGCGCTCCAGACTGCTCGTTGCGCCGACAAAGTCGAGCGCGATACGCGCGGGCTTCTCTATGGAATAGGACTTTATTTCCGGCGGCGTCTCGTTGAATTCGACACGAACCTCGAACTTGCTGCCGGGCCGTGAACTGAACTCAATGTCCTGGACCGTCGGCGCCGCTTGCGCCGC
>CAYGOX010000327.1:0-3037 GCA_964351485.1 uncultured Halioglobus sp. | reverse complement strand
ATGCGACGGCGACCACCAGACCTCTGATGACAACCCGTCGCCACGGTCTCCCAGAGACTCGATGACGGACGGGAACAAGAGCGCCTTGCCGATGGTGACGATCTTCGGGCTGAAGCCCTGTTGCGCCGCCTGCGCCCAAAAGACCAGAGCCAGCGTTGAAATTGTCCAACGCCACCAATTGCTCAAGCTAAGTCTGTATTTCCCCACGGCCTTTGTCCCCAAAACTGTTCTGTTTTTACTGTCTATGACTGTGACTGCCGCGGCTCCCAAACCGCGGCGCAAACTCACAGGCCACTCAATTTAATCGTGCGCGGGCGTTCTACCCAACCATCTGTTGTACCATCACTCACTATCTCGACCACCGCCACGTAGGTATCGCCCATGTCGACGATCTTACCGTGGTGACGGCCGAGGAAATTCCCCACTTTCACCCGGTGCACACCGCCCTCGGGATCTTTGATAAGTGTCCAGTTGGTATCTTCACGTTGCAGCGTACCCACCATCCGCAGTGAATCGAAGGTGAACTGCTCAAGAAACTCCTTCACCCGGTTCTGATCCGGCTTGATGGCTGCCACGGCTTGCAGCTGCGTGATCTGGCGCACCTCGATGGGCCGGTCAAAGGGGCTGCGCAGTGCCGTGGCACTGTAGGCAAACGCCTCGTAGGCCTTGAAGGTCGGGATCGGCGCAATAATGCCGCCGGGGCGCGCGCGCTTCTCTTCCATGAACTCATCCAGGTCAGAAAAGTCACCGCCGGAACAGGCACTTAAGGCCGCGCTGCACAGCAGCGCCAACACTATATTGCGCGACATAAACATCATGACTACGCGTCCTCGTCCTTGTAGCGGTAGGTCTTCGCTATGATGCTCATGCTGAGCATGTTCGTATTCTTGCGCTTGGCCTCGATCTTGAAATCATGCAGCGTTACGATCCGCGGCAATCCCGCCATGCCACTGATAAACGCACCGAGGTCGTGATAGGAACCTGTGGCATTGATGGAAATCGGCAGCTCGACATAGAACTCCCGTGCCTGTTCACGGCGCAGGTCGATAGAACCGATCTCCAGGCCATTGAGCAGGCCCTTGTTGGTAATGTCTTCCAGCAGGCCCGGCACTTCGGTATCACTGGGCAGCTGGCTTACCAGCGCACCGAAGGACTCCTCCATCTCGGCCATCTGCTCGCGGTAGGCGTCGAGGTTGGCCGCCTGGAAGGCTTTCTTCTCAAAGTCCTTCTTGAGCGTGACCTCTTCTTCTTCCACTTTAGCCAGTTCGGTCTGCATATCCTGGATGTGGTAGTAGTAACCGCCCACCAACGTCGCGATCAGCAGGATCGCCCACACAATGATCTTTACGGGGGTAGGCCAAACACCCACGTTCTCGAAATCGAGATCATTGATGTTGAAATCGCGAACAGCCAGCAGGGTATCTTCGAATGCCATGTGTTAACCCTCCCCCGGTTCTTCGTCGACTGCGGGGGCCTGGATATTCACCGTCAGATTGAAGGTGTTGGCCTGGTCACCGTATGACGGCGCCGCCTTCACCTTGTCGAGATTGGGGCTGGCGAGCCAGTCCGATGCGTCCAGGCGACGCATCAGGCTCGATACCCGGTTGTTGGATTCGGCAACGCCGGAAATGGTGATCTTCTTGCCCTTTGTACTCAGGTCGGTATAAAACACCCCGTCGGGCACCGTGCGCACCAGCTGGTCCAGCACGCGCACGATAATAGGACGGTTGCCCTGCAACTCCTGGATAACACGCATACGATAGAGCAACTGATCGCGCCGTTTTTGCAGATCCTTGATCTCCGCAACCATCTTGTTGAGCTCCTTGATATTGGACTCAAGGTACTCGTTGCGCGCTTCCTGATGATCTATCTGGCCATTCACCACACGGTCGGCCAACAGCAGAAGACCGGCACCCAGCGCAAGCACCAGGACCACCGTGGCAATAAACTCTTTCTTGAGTTCCTGCCGGCGCTCTTCACGCCAGGGTAATAGGTTGATTTGCGCCATTAGTCGAAGCTCCGTAAAGCGAGCCCGCAGGCAATCATCATGGCCGGTGCATCGCTGCTCAACGCGACCGCGTTAACCCGGGAAGACACCGACATATTGGCAAACGGGTTGGCCACCGCCGTGGGCGTGCCCAGTTTTTCCTGCACCAGCTCTTCGAGGCCGTCCATGGACGCCACACCCCCGGCGAGAATAATCTGGTCAACGTCGTTGTACTGGCTTGAAGAGAAGAAGAACTGCAGGGAACGGGCCACCTGCTGCACCACTGCGTCCTTGAACGGGTCCAGCACTTCCGGTTCGTAATCGTCCGGCAGGCCGCCCTGTTTCTTCGCCAGACCGGCTTCTTCCAGCGGCAACCCATAGCGCCGCATGATTTCATCCGTGAGCTGCTTTCCGCCGAACAACTGCTCGCGCGTGTAAATGGTCTGGCCGTTGTGCAGTACGCTCAACGTGGTCATGGTCGCACCAATGTCGACCACCGCCACGGTACTCTGGTCGCTGAGATCCAGCTGGCTCTGCAACAGGAAAAACGCCCTCTCCATGGCGTACGCTTCTACATCCATGATCTTGGGTGTCAGCTCTGCAGCCTCGATGGCCTCAACCCGCGCATCGATGGTCTCGCGCCGGCAGGCAGCAAGCAGCACTTCCACCTGGCCCTCGCGCTCCGGCGAGGGACCCTGAATTTCGAAATCGATGGCAACTTCTTCCAGCGGATAGGGTATGTACTGATCCGCCTCGAGCGTGAGCTGGGTTTCCATGTCGTCGTCGCTGAGACCTTCCGGCATGTCGATCATCTTGGTGATGACGGACGACCCGGCGACCGCTACGGCAACATTTTTCAGCTTGGTACGCGACTGCGCCACAACCGTGCGCACAGCGTTTGCCACGCCATCCACATCGTTGACGTTCTTCTCGATTACGGCGTCCTGGGGTAACGAACTCACCGCGTAGCTCTCTACACGATACTGTCCCTGTGTATGACTCAACTCCAACAACTTTACAGTTGTTGAGCTGATATCAATCCCCAGAACC
>CAYGOX010000326.1:3920-4276 GCA_964351485.1 uncultured Halioglobus sp. | reverse complement strand
GCCTGCTTGGCCACTGTGAAGGGATCCCGCATGCCCATCACGTAGGCGTAGGTCATGAACCGCAATTTGGAGGTGACGGCGCTCATTGCGGCCGCAGTCGTCATCGGTTCAATGTTGGGAATTTCGGGGTCGTAGGGAATGCCCCGCAACGGATGCCTGCTCTGTTGGTGCTTCGGCAGGGCAACATGGTCCGACAGGGCCACGCCCGTGTAGCCCAGCGCCTCGGCCTCGCGCGCTATCGTCGTTACATCGTGGCCACGGTTGTTTTCGTGGAACCAGGCCAGCCAGAATTCCATACGTTCTTCCTTGATTAGGTCATTGCTTCGCCTATCAAACCACAACGGCGTACTATAATC
>CAYGOX010000326.1:2402-3910 GCA_964351485.1 uncultured Halioglobus sp. | reverse complement strand
GTGTTGTCCCTGGCAGGTTGCGGGCAGGACCAGGCGCCGCTCACCGCGGGTGTGCCAGCGCAGCAACTGGGCGATGCGCCTGCCTCGCCCCGGCGAATCCTGATTATCGGTGGCACCTCCGGCATCGGCCTTGAAACGACCCGGCTGGCGCTGCAGCGTGGTCACCAGGTGAGCGCAATGTCCAGGAATCCCGAGCGGGTGGCGTTTGACCATAAGAATCTCACGTTGATTAAAGGTAACGTCCTCGATGCCGCAGCGGTCAAGGCGGCCGTTCAGAACCATGAGGCTGTTATTTTTTCAGTGGGAATGAAGCCCACGCGCAAGCCGGTCACGCTTTTTTCCGAGGGCACAAAAAATGTGCTGGCGGCAATGCAGGCCGGGAATGTCCAGCGACTGTTGTGGGTGTCGGGCATAGGCGCGGGCGACAGCCGAGGTCACGGCAGTTTTTTCTACGACAATATTCTCCAGCCATTGCTGCTCAATACGATTTACCAGGATAAGGACCGCTCCGAGCAGTTGATATCCCAGAGCGACACGCGCTGGACAATCGTCCGCCCCGGGTTTCTGGATGACACTGAAGCCCTGGCCAGCTATCGCATTATCGAAGAGATGGCCGGCGTCACCTCACGCAATATCAGTCGCAAGGATGTGGCGCACTTTATGGTTGCCTCTTTGGAGAGCGGGAGTTACGTCGGTCGCACTGTGCTTCTGAGCAACTGACATCACGCACAATGCCTGCTCGCCAGTGACAAAATGACATAATATGGGACATAATATAGTCCCTGTCGTATTTTCCCGTAGCGAGCAAATGGCAACATCCCCCAAAGAACAAGCAATAGATGGTCGCCGCGCGCGTTCTCAGCGCAGCAAGCAGGCAGTAATCGACGCGGCCCTGGCGCTGATGGAAGAGGGCGTTCTCATACCCACCGCCCGGGAGATTTCGGACAGGGCCGGGGTGAATATACGTAACTTCTTTCGCTATTTTGAGGATATGGAAAGCCTGTTCGCCACTATCGACGAACAGACACGCGAGGCCAACGAAGCACTTTTTCTCGGCGGTGATCGAGAGGGCGACCTACAGGAGCGCATACTCCACGCGGTAGAGCGGCACGCAGACGGCTATGAAGCGCGCCGCAACATGATTCTCTCCACTACGGCCCAGCTATGGCGCTATGAGATCCTTCGCAAGAACTACGCGCATTACCAGCGTGGGCTGCGCAGGGACCTGGACGACTGGCTCCCGGAGCTCAAGCAGCTACCACGCGACGAACGAGAGGCGGTAGATGCCGTGACGTCCTTCGAGATGTGGCACCGGCTGCGTTATCACCAGGGCCTGGGGAAAAAGGCTGCTGTGAGCGTCATTGTCGGTACACTCCACGCGCTGCTCGGAGCGTAGCTCCACCCGATTCCTTTTCGCAAGGCCAGCGTTACCGGGCTATTGTCGTTCGTGTTGACGACGCGGAATATATAATGACACAATAAATGTCAATATAATTTCGCGCGCTTCC
>CAYGOX010000326.1:0-2392 GCA_964351485.1 uncultured Halioglobus sp. | reverse complement strand
TCCCTGCGCCAGTATTGCGTGAAAAAGCCGCCCATGAAAAAGCCGCCCATGAAGAAGCCGCCCATGAAGAAGCCGCCCATGAAGAAATCGCTTGTTGTCGTAGCATCCATCGTCATCGCGCTCGGTATACTGGCCTTGTCACTGCCGACATTTCTGCATAAGGCGGGACTGCATCCCGAGTACCGTGGTGCAACCTATGAACTGCCGGGCAAACGCGCGCTGGTTATTACCACCAGCCATAACGTACTGAGTGCTCCTGGCGAAACCGAAGGCCCTGCGACTGGCGTCTGGGGCTCGGAGTTGACACATCCCTACTACACCTTCACCGACGGCGGTATGGAGGTGGATGTGGCGAGTATCAAAGGCGGCGAAGTCCCGATTGACCCCCAGAGCTTTCTCTTCGTTATCAAATCCCCGGAAGACGAACGCTATCTCAATGACCCGGTCGCGCAGGCCAAGGTAAAGAACTCGATCCCCATTGCGCAGGTCGATATCAGCCAATACGACATTGTGTTCCTCGCCGGGGGGTGGGGAGCCGCCTACGACCTGGCGCAATCGCCCGTGCTGGCTGAAAAAGTCACTGAGTCCTATTACGGCGCAAAATCTGCCGTTATCGGTGGCGTATGCCACGGTGTGCTGGGGCTGGTAAGCGCCAGGGATAACGCCGGCAACCCGCTGGTTGCCGGTCGTCGCATGACCGGTGTGTCCGACAAGCAGGTGAAGGAACTGGGAATTGATATTACACCGAAGCATCCCGAGACAGAGTTGCGCAAGGCCGGTGCTGTCTACGAAAGTAAAACCGCCTTTCGGGATATTTTCGCGACGCACGTCGTGGTAGATCAAGACGAGCGCTTCGTAACCGGCCAGAACCAGAACTCCGGGCTGGAAACGTCGCACCGAATGATGCAGGTACTCGCAGAGCGGGAGTAGTTGTCATGCACTGGCCGGTGAATTTTGGGAGTCTGAGTCGGTGAAGTCCGGCCTGATCTATTCGTTCGCGCTGGCCAGCTATCTGCTGTCGAGTTGGGCCACGGCCTCCCAGACCTTACCAGAGGGTGCGGAGTCGGTGACCACTACAACGCCGTTACGGGCAACGCGCCCGAATATCGTGCTGATTCTCGCGGACGACCTGGGGTATACGGATATCGCTTCCTACGGCAGTGAGATCAACACGCCGACTCTGTCGAGCCTGGCCCGATCGGGCGTAAGTTTCACCAATTACCATACGGCGGCTAACTGCGCACCAGCGCGCGCGATGTTGCTGACAGGCGTCGACGCTCATCTCGCCGGTGTGCCCAACATTCCTGAAATGTTGTCGCCGGAGCAACGTCGTCACGCACACTACCAGGGTGTGCTGGGCGATAACGTGGTGACGGTGGCAACGTTGCTGGAGGACGCGGGCTATCACACTTACATGGCGGGCAAGTGGCATCTGGGCGCCGGGCCGGGCAAGCTACCCAGCCAGCGCGGATTCGAGCGCACTGTAGCGCTGGCTGACTCCGGGGCGGATAACTGGGAGCAGCGCCCCTATATTCCCTTGTACAAGACGGCCAACTGGTACGCGGACGGCGAGGTCTACGAGCTACCGGACGACTTTTATTCCTCGAGCTTCCTCGTCGACAAGACCCTCGAGTTTATCGGCAGTAACCTGAATGATGGGCGTCCGTTCTTCGCGTACCTGCCTTTCCAGGCCGTTCACATACCCGTCCAGGCGCCACAGGAATTTATTGATCGTTACCGGGGTGTCTACGACAGTGGCTGGAATGCACTGCGCGAGGCGCGTCTGTTACGCGCTGTTCAACTGGGCATAGTGCCCGAGCTGGTGGATATGGTGCGCATGAACACCACGGCGGACTGGCAGGCATTGGACCCTGAACAGCGACGCTATGAAGCCAGGCGAATGGCAGTCTACGCGGGAATGATCGAGGCGATGGACTTTCACATCGGCCGATTGGTTCAATACCTTAAGGCGAGCGGGCAATACGACAACACACTGTTCATCTTTACGTCTGACAATGGTGCTGAGGCCAGCGGCCCGGCGAACCCCCACAGCTTTGCGGCGCAACGAATGGCGGCTTACCTGGGTTATCGTACCGATTATGAGACACTGGGTTTGAAAGGCAGTTACAACACGATCAGTCCGAGTTTTGCCAGTGCAGCAGCCAGTCCGTTGGCATATTACAAATTCTACGCCGGGGAGGGGGGTATGCGCGTGCCGCTGATTGTTGCCGGGCAAGCGCTGCCGCAGCAGGGTGTACTCAGTCCTGCGTTTTCGTTCGTAACCGACATTACCCCTACCATTTTGTCATTTGCCGGTGTAAGGCCACCAGGTGAACGATACGCCGGCCGAGCGGTAGAGCCGATTATCGGGCGAAGTCTCTTGCCGGTGTTG
>CAYGOX010000325.1:0-4306 GCA_964351485.1 uncultured Halioglobus sp. | reverse complement strand
CACCGAGGCCGGCGACGGCGCTATCGATGGAGGCCGGGTCGCGCAGGTCGACCAGGGTAAAGGAGGCCAGGTCCAGCGCCGACCCCTTGAAGTCAAAGCCGTGCACTTCGGCACCCGCCTCGACCAGCTGGCGGGCCGTGGCCTCGCCCATACCGGAAAAGCAGCCGCTGACGACGACCCGCTTGTTCTCATAACCCAGGTAGTTCATGGAGTTAGCCTCAAATCACAGGTAAATTTTGATGGTGTAAAAACGCAGACAGGGCGTCAATCGGCGTCTTCGACGATCCTGATCACCCGTTCCGGGCAGGCGCGCGCGCCGCGGCGGGCCAGCGCTTCCATACCTTCGGGAACGTCGATCTCCTCGACTTCGATATAGCCGTCGTCGTTGAGCACAAAGAGCTCTTCGGACACTGCCCAGCAGCGCGCATTGCCGACACAGGCCGCCTTGTCGATTACTATTTTCATACTTGCTCCGGCGTACTTTTCTGCGTGCTGGTCAAGGCAGATTCTATTACGTTATTATACACCAATGGTGTTCAATAACAATTGACCCGGGACTTCCGATGGCCCTCTATACAACCATTCATCTTTATAATGTCGCCCCCGAACACGAGGACGATTTCGCCCGCTGGTACACGGACAAACACAGCGCGGAATTGCAGCGCCTGCGCGGCTTTTGCGGCATCGAGCGCTACCGCATATCCGAGGCCCAGATCATGCCGGATATCGCGCAGCCCTGGCGCTACATGACCCTCTACGAATTCGACCTGCCGGCCCCCGAGATCGACCTGCCGGCCCTGGGCCCGCTGATCGCCGACGCCCGCGACGCCGGGCTGATCGTCGACGACGATACCGAGCGCCTGTACAGCTACCGCATGTATTCGGACTGGGTGGCGAGCCCGAACCACCGGCCCGAGCTGCCCTTCTCCGGCGTCAGCATCATCCTGGGCAACTATGTGGCGGGACGCGCCGAGGAATACCACGACTGGTACGACCGCGTCCACGGGCCGGAAGTGACCAATGTCCCGGGCCACGTCGCCATGAAACGCGGCGAACTGTCGGACATCCAGGTCGAGCCGCGCCGGTACTGCCCCGGCGACCAGCTTATCCTGTGCGCCAACCAGACCGACGACCTGCTGTTCACGATCCGCGATTTCAGCGCGCGGGCCCGCGGGGTCAGTCCGAGCGGAATCGCCATGGAGCCGCGCTCGACGTCCGGCTCGTTCGCGCGCACCGTGCACTACTTTGACAAGATCAGCGGCGACACCTTCTGGCCGGGCGGCATCGCCTACGCCGGCGACCTGTCGGTCTATCCCGACAAGGATTGACCGGCGCAACGGCTGCCCGCACTATCGGTCATCACCGAGCTGACTAACCCACTATTCAATTCCAGGAGTAACCATGTCCAAAGTCTTTGTCATCACTGGTGCCGGTGTCGGCCTCGGGCGCGCACTGGCGCGCCATTTTGCGAAAGCCGGACACAGCATCGCCCTGCTGGGCCGCACCGCGTCCAAGGTCGAGGCGGTGGCCGAGGAGCTGGGCGAGAACGCCCTGGCGGTCGGCTGTGATGTCGGCGACCCGGACGCTGTGCGCGCGGCCTTTGACGCCATCGAGAAAAAATTCGGCCGCGTCGACGTGCTGATCAACAACGCGGCCATCTTCGAACCCTACAAACTGGTCGACGCCACCGATGCGCAGCTGCAGGGCGCCGTGGCCACCAACCTGCTCGGCCCAATGTTCTGCTGCCGGTCCGCGATCCCGCTGATGGGCCACGGCTCACACATCATCAACGTGACCAGCGAATCGGTGGATATGCCCTTCCCGCACCTGGGCGTTTACCAGAGCACCAAGGCGGGCGCCGAGCGCCTCTCCAAAAGCCTGTTCCAGGAACTGGAGCCGGACGGCATCCGGGTCTCCACGGTTCGCGCCGGGTCCATGTATGAAGAAGGCAAATCCTGGGACGTGGATCCGAACGCGGCCATGGCCTTCCACGAGGCGGCGACCAAGGCCGGCATCCACCTGCTCGAGCGCCCCATTTCACAGTTCGAATCGGTCACCGGCGTTTTCCAGGCGCTCATCGACCTGCCGGCGGACCTGCACATCGAACACCTGTCCCTCAAGGCCCGCAAGGCCGACTGACGCGAGGCCGTCGCTATGGATGAGACGTTCGACCTTGTCGCCGCGGGCAGCGGCGGCGGCGCCTTCTGCGCAGCGCTGGTGGCGCGCGCGGCAGGCAAGCGTGTACTGATCCTGGAAAAGACCGACCTGGTGGGCGGCACCACCGCCACCTCCGGTGGCGTGCTGTGGATCCCGGCCAACCGCTATATGGCTGCGGCGGGCGTCGACGACAGTGTCGAGCAGGCCAATACCTACCTCGACGCAGTTGTGGGAGAGAACGACGACACTCCCGGTGCCAGCACTATCCGCCGGCGCACCTACGTCGAGCAGGCGCGGCAGATGATCGATTTTCTGGAGGACAACGGGGTACGCCTGCGCCGCGTGCCTTCCTGGCCCGACTACGTCGACGCGCCGGGCTTTTCGGAGCCGGGCCGCACGGTAGTGTCAGAACTGTTCGACCTCAATACGCTGGGCGACTGGAAGGACCGGCTGCGGCCGGGCTTCCTGCCGCTGCCCGCCTACCTCGAAGAGGCGATGCAGCTGCCGGACATGAAACGATCGCGCGCCGCCGTGGGCACGCTGCTGCGTATTCTCGGCCGCACGCTGGGCAGCCGCCTGCGCGGCAAGCACCTGTCCAGCGCGGGCCAGGCACTACAGGGCCAGATGCTCAAGGCGGCACTGGATGCCGGCGCCGAAGTGCGCACCGGCGCGCGGGTCAAGGAACTGCTGGTCGAGGATGGCCGCGTCGCGGGCCTGGTCGTGGACCAGGGCGGCACCGAACTGCGCATCGGCGCAACGGACGGCGTCCTGATCAACGCCGGCGGTTTTTCCCGCAACAGCCGGATGCTGGAGCAATACATTCCCGGGGCGTCGAGCAACTGGACGCTGACCGCGCCGGGCGACACCGGCGACCTGATCCAGGAGGCCATGCGCGTGGGCGCGGCGGTCGCGCAGATGGACGAACGGGTCGGCAACCCGGTCGCACTGCCGCCGGACAGCGAAGGCGGCAAACCGGTGGTCGTTCACGGCGACCTGTCCAAACCGCACTCCATGCTGGTGGACCAGTCGGGTAAGCGCTACATGCGCGAGACACGCTCGTATGTCGAGGTGTCGCGCGGCATTCTCGAACACAATCGCGAAACACCGGCGACGCCCAGTTGGCTGGTGCTGGATCACCGCTACCTGTCCACCTACCCGCTGGCAGGCAACATGCGCGGCGCCAAGAAACCCCAGGCCTGGTTCGACCAGGGCTTCCTGCGCAAGGGTGACACGATCGAGGCACTGGCCGCGGCCTGTGACATCGACCCGGCCACCCTGCGCGCCTCGGTCGAGCGTTTCAACAGTCTGGTGCAGTCCGGTCGGGACACCGATTTCGGCCGCGGTGACCACGTCTACGACAACTGGCTCGGCGACGGCCTGCACTCGCCCTCCCCGACCCTGGGCACCATCGAAGAGGGCCCGTTCTATGCCATGGCCGTGTACCCGGGCGACGTCTCCACCTTTGGCGGGCTGGTCACCGACGAACACGCGCGCGTACTGCGCGGTGACGGGACACCGATCACCGGCCTGTATGCCACCGGCACGTCCACCGCCTCGGTCATGGGCCGCGGCTGCCCCGGCGCCGGCGCCAGTATCGGCCCCGCCTTCACCTGGGGCTACGTCGCCGGACTGCACGTCACCGGCGCCCGATAACAACACGCTAATTTGCAATCGAACCTGTCGCCAAGGCGGCACGAGAGGACACAGAATGAACAACCTTCCCGAAGCTCTGCTCTACATCAACGGCGAACTGCGCCAGGCCACCGGTGGCAAGACCTACGACAACATCTGCCCGTGGACGGGCGAGGTCGCCGGCCAGGCCGCCGACGCGTCGGCGGAGGATGTCGATGCCGCGATCAGCGCCGCGCGTACCGCGTTCGACGAGACCGACTGGTCACGCGATCACGCCGGGCGCCACGCACTGGTCAAGCGCTACATGGCGCTGCTGCGCGAGAACCGCGAGCGGCTGATGGAAATTGCGCGCATCGAGGCCGGCGCGGCGATCGGCGCGGCCAACCGCGCCCACGTCGATTTCGCGCTCAACGGCGGCGACGACCTGGTCAAGTGCTTCAACGACATCGTGTGGGAGGAGGATCGCGGCCGGCGCGAGGAAAACGGCGGCACAAGCGAGCGTCTGGTACTGCACGAG
>CAYGOX010000324.1:0-4311 GCA_964351485.1 uncultured Halioglobus sp. | reverse complement strand
TCGAGGAGTCTGCCTACTACGAGTCGCTCCACGAAACGCCGCTGATCGCCAACACAATCGCGCGCAAGAAACTGTACGAGATGAACGTGGTGATTTCCGACACGGCTGAGTACGGTTGCTACCTGTTCGATCACGCCTGTCGCCCGCTGCTGGCGGACTTCATGAGCAAGATCAATACCGACGTGATCGGCAAGGGCATTGAGGGCGACAATGGCGTCGACAACGTCGAGCTGATTGCCGTGAACGACGCGATACGCGCACACCCGGTGGAAATCGTTGGCAAGACCCTGCGCGGGCACATGACCGCCATGAAGCGGATCGTCTGACCGCCAACTCCAACCGACAAAAAAGGGGGCATCAGCCCCCTTTTTTTATTTCTTTTATTTCGTGGTTCAGTGCAAGCGCTACAGACTGAGCACCTTCTCCCCGCGTGAGATACCCGCCACACCGGAACGCACCACTTCCAGAATATCCGCGTCAGGCATCGCTGCCACGAACGCGTCGAGCTTGTCGCTGGTACCGATAAGCTGGATCGTATACACGTTGGGACCGACATCAACGATCTGTCCGCGGAAGATATCTGTCGTGCGCTTGATCTCGTCCCGGGACACGCCGGTCGCCCGCACCTTGATCAACATCAGGTCGCGCTCAATGTGCGCGCCCTCAGTCAGATCGACCAGTTTTACCACGTCGACCAGCTTGTTGAGCTGCTTCGTGATCTGCTCGATGTGCAGGTCGCTGCCCTGCGTCGTCAGGGTCAGGCGTGACAGCGTCGGATCATCAGTCGGCGCCACGTTGAGCGTCTCGATGTTATAGCCGCGTTGCGAAAACAGGCCCACGACGCGCGACAGCGCGCCGGGTTCGTTTTCCATCAGCATCGAAATTATGCGTCGCATGTCAGGTCCTCTCGTTCTTGCTCAGCCACATATCCTTCATCGAACCGTTCGGTGCGACGTGCATCGGGTACACGTGCTCCATCGGGTCGATAAAGATATCGAGGAAGACCAGCCGGTCTTTCATCGCAAAGGCTTCGTCCATCGCGGCATCGAGATCGGCGCGCTGTTCGACTTTCATGCCCACGTGGCCATAGGATTCGACCAGCTTCACAAAATCAGGCAGTGAATCCTCGTAGGTGCTCATGGCGTAGCGACCCTCGTACTGCATGTCCTGCCACTGCTTGCCCATCCCCAGGTAGTTGTTGCGCAGGTTGATGATCTTGAGCGGCGTCTTGTACTGTGTACAGGTCGACAACTCCTGGATATTCATCTGGATACTGCCTTCGCCAGTCACACACGCGACCTGCATGTCGGGGAACGCCAGCTGCACACCCATCGCCGCGGGCAGGCCGAAGCCCATCGTGCCCAGGCCACCGGAATTGATCCAGCGGCGTGGCTTGTCGAAGGGATAGTACTGGGCCGCGAACATCTGATGCTGGCCCACGTCGGACGTTACGTAAGCATCGCCTCCGGTAGCCCGGAACAGGCTCTGGATGACTTCCTGCGGCATGATCAGGTCGCTCTGCGCAAAGCGGCGACCCGTCATCAGGCCGTGCGCATTGCGCCACTCGTCGATCTGGCCCCACCAGCGCTCCAGCGCACCGGCATCGGGCAGCGAAGTGTCTTTCTCACGCAACGCTTCGATCTGCGCCAGCAGTTCGGTCAGCACCGATTGTACCGGGCCGACAATGGGAACATCGGCCATTACCGTCTTGGAAATCGACGCCGGATCGACATCGACATGGATAATCTTCGCGCCCGGACAAAACTTGTCGACCGTGTTGGTCACGCGGTCGTCGAAGCGGGCGCCCACGGCAAGAATGCACTCGCTGTGATGCATCGCCATGTTGGCCTCGTAAAAGCCGTGCATGCCCAGGAACTGCCGGTCCGTTCCGGGATAGGCGCGCAGGCCCATGAGGGTATTGGTCACCGGGTAGTTAAGCTCTCGCGCGAGACGGGTGAGCAGCTCACTGCCCTCTCCCTGCACGACACCACCGCCGCTGTAGATCACGGGGCGTTTCGCAGACAACAGCATCCGGGCCGCTTTCTTGATCTGCCCGGTGTGACCGCGCTGCGCGGGAGAGTAGGAGCGCATCTTCACCGACTCGGGATAGCTGTACTCGTACGTCGCATCGGGACGGGTGAGGTCCTTGGGAATATCGATAACAACCGGCCCGGGACGACCGCTGGACGCGATATGGAACGCCTTCTTCACGATCGCAGGCAACTCCTCGGTGCGCTTGACCATGAAACTGTGCTTCACGATAGGCCGGGAAATGCCAACCATATCGGTTTCCTGGAACGCATCCTCACCAATCAGATGGCTTTGAACCTGTCCCGAGATCACCACCATGGGGATGGAATCCATGTACGCGGTTGCGATACCGGTGATCGCATTGGTCGCGCCGGGACCGGAAGTCACCAGCACCACGCCCGGTTTGCCTGTGGCACGGGCATAGCCGTCGGCGGCGTGCGTCGCCGCCTGTTCGTGCCGGACCAGAATATGAGGGACTTTACAGTCCTTGAATAACGCGTCGTAAATATGCAGTACCGCACCACCGGGATAACCGAAGATGTACTCAACACCCTCGTCTTCCAGTGCGCGGGCGATCATCTCGCCACCAGATAACAGCTCCACAACCAATCTCCACCTTCAAACAGCCGGACGCGAACCCTCGCCAGGCGATTTCAATGACATGTGGACGTTGCGGGAACAGCACCTCGGACCGGTACTGTTGTCGCCACGCCACCCCCTTCAAGCAAGACACACGCTCCGGTAGGAAGCCGCCTGGGGTTACTCCCAGGGACGCACCTTGAGGGAATAACGAGCACGGATGGAACGGTGTGTCGGTCGCCCTGCGGGGTAGCGCAGTGTCTGGCCCTCAGCCCGCCCGGTGAGGTGCGAACTGAATACGGGACTCACAAACAGCCCCCCCAAATCATCGTATTGGAGCGGTGGGCCAGCGGCCGAGGGTACTCGACATTAGCCGTTGCCATTTGCAAGACGCGTATATTGTTGGTGTGCAAGCAGTTTTTGTCAACTCTGGGGACTGATTCGAGCGTAATTTTGACCAATTGCCAGCTTGCGGGTTTCAGAGTATTTTCGAGAAATCAGAACCAGTTTCGGGAGATTCTCCTCGATGCGTGCACTGTGTAAACACACTGCTCTCTTCGCACTCGCCGCCGCCCTGCTCGGGAGCGCGACCATCAGTACGGCCGAGGAGGTCTACTATCGCTGGATCAACGAGCGCGGTTTCCCGATGCTCAGCGATCGGCCGCCGCCCAAGGGCATCGACTACGAAGTGATCTCCACCGGTTCCAGTTTCAAACGCCCGGTTGACGCCTCTGAAGGCGCTGTACCGGCCGAGGTTGAACCCTCGCCCGGCAATGAGTTCACCAAGGTGGAAACCCAGGAATCAGCCGTCAAGAAAAATCCGGAATTCTGTGCGCGTGCAAAAGAAAACCTCGCCACGCTGAACTCCAGCGCGCGCATCAGGATGCGCAACGAGGCCGGCGAAATCGCCTACATCGACGAAGAAGAAAAAGAGCGCCAGCGCAAGCGCGCCCAGGACACCATCAAGATTCACTGCAACTAAAAAAAAGGGCGGCCTCCGGGCCGCCCTTTTCTGTTACCGGAGTTACTCCGGGTCACTCACTTCACTGAAAACCACTTCTCCATCCTGCACATCCACAGCCACCGTGGTGCCCGGCGCGAAATCGCCGGCGAGGATACGCTGGGCCAACGGGTTTTCCAGTTCCTGCACGATCGCACGCTTGAGCGGCCGCGCGCCGTAGACCGGGTCGAAGCCCACTTCCACCAGCCGATCCATGAAGGCGTCGCTGATGGACAGGGTGAGATCGCGCTCGGCCAGCCTCGCTTCCAGACCGCGCAGCTGTATCTGGCAGATACCGCGGATCTGCTCCTTGACCAGCGGGTGGAAGACCACCGACTCGTCGATCCGGTTGATGAACTCCGGACGGAAGTGCGAACCCACGACATCCATGACCGCCGACTTCATCGCATCGTAGTCGTTTTGCTGCGCCATTTCCTGGATCAGGTGTGACCCGAGGTTCGATGTCATCACCACTACCGTATTGCGGAAATCGACTGTGCGACCCTGGCCGTCTGTCAGCCTGCCGTCTTCGAGCACCTGAAGCAGGATATTGAAAACATCGGGATGCGCTTTCTCCACCTCGTCCAGCAACAGTAGCGAGTAGGGGCGACGACGGACGGCCTCCGTCAGGTAACCGCCCTCCTCATACCCGACATACCCCGGCGGTGCGCCGATCAGGCGGGAAACTGTGTGGCGTTCCA
>CAYGOX010000323.1:455-4353 GCA_964351485.1 uncultured Halioglobus sp. | reverse complement strand
GTCTGTGTGGGCTTAGCCAAACGGCTTGATCTCCTGGGCCTCGTAAATGGTGATTTCCAGCGACCGCGGTGGAACCTCGCCCATTTTTTCCTGGAAATCGGCCATGTGCTGGGTCTGGAAGTGCGCCTTGAGGGCGTCCAGGCTTTCCCATTTTTCAGTGATGCGCAGCACCGTCGGGTCATTGAGCTCGACGCTGAAGGTGTAGTCCAGGCAGCCCGCCTCAGCGCGGCTGGCCGTCTCCATGGTGGTGATCGTGCCCTGCATGGCGACGATATCCTCACGGCTCGACTGGACGATGGCATTAACGACGATCATGGCGTGATTCTCCGGGGTTGAAGGGCGTTGGATGGTGAGCGCCCAATGTAGACTACTTTGCGGGCGCGCGACAGGCCGCGCATTGGCATCAGCCGGGACGCGCGGCGCGGTTCAGCGATTCTGTTGTCGCTGCTGGCGGCGCCAGTCCCAGGGCGGCACCGGGTCGGACGCGGCCCACAGGCCTTTCGCCTCGCGCCGCGCTGCTTTTTCGGCCTCCGACAGCAGGCGGTTGTGCGGGGCGTAATGGCGATACCACCAGGCGTCACCACTGCGCACCATGGCCACGTTTACGTTGACACCCTCGTGATAGAGCGTGCCAACAATGCGTCCGTATTCATCGGTCTCCACGATCACGACGCCGACCGGTTCGTCGGCCACAATCGCGGCGAGCGCCTGGCGCGACTGCCCGCCGTGCGGCTGGTCGCGCTCGGGCGTGTCGATGCCGTAGAGCCGGATCTTGTGCTGTTTTTTCTTCGCGTCCAGAACCGACACGGTATCGCCGTCAGCTACGCGCACCACCCGGCCGGTAATATCGAAGGTCGGTATCGGAACGCCTTCCTTTGCGCGGCCCAGCGATTCGACCGCGTCGGTTGCATCGCGCCAGCCGGCGTCCGGACCCGCGACCTGGTCGGCGGCCTTGTCAAAAATCTTTCCCGGCCAGGTGACGCTGCCATTGCTGATGTAATCGACGACGGTGAAGACCACCACCAGGATGGCGATGCCCTTGAGCTTGCCCAGGGTGGTGCCTTTGCCCGGCGCTGCGGTGTCGCCGGAGGATTTACGCCGGTCCTCGCGCGGTCCGACCCCGCGGATACTCGTGGTGCGGGACTTGTTGCGTTTGAACGGGGGGCGCAGGCGGGTCATGGGCACTTGGGGCGGGTCGGTGATGGGAGGCGATGATAGGGGGAGTCTGCCGGTGCGTCCAGTGCGCGCGGGTGAGGCCCCGTTGGAGCAGGTGTACACTGGCTGCGGATCAGCCAGCGGGAGAGGGTGGAGTGATGGAACCAGTGAATGTTGAGAAGCAGGGTCGGATCACCGTGGTGTCGATCGACCGCGAAGCGGTCCGCAATGCTGTCGATGGCCCCACCGCCCGGGCCCTGGCCGAGGCCTTTCGCGCGTTTGATAGCGACGACGGTGCCGATGTCGCCGTGTTGCATGGCAGGTACGGGACGTTCTGTGCCGGCGCGGACCTCAAGGCTGTGGCCTCGCAAGACGGCAGCAATCGGCTGCAGCCCGACGGTGACGGGCATATGGGTCCGTCGCGGATGGTGCTTTCCAAACCGGTGATCGCTGCCATCAGCGGCCACGCCGTGGCCGGTGGCCTGGAGCTGGCCCTGTGGTGCGACCTGCGCGTCGTGGAAGAGGATGCGACGCTCGGTGTGTTCTGCCGCCGCTGGGGCGTCCCGCTTATCGATGGCGGTACAGTCCGGCTGCCGCGCCTGATCGGCCACAGTCGCGCCCTCGATCTCATCCTGACCGGCCGACCGGTCGGGGCACAGGAAGCCTTGCAGATGGGGCTGGCGAACCGGGTTGTCGCTCCCGGACAGGCGCTGGAGTCGGCGCTGGCGCTGGCGCAGGACCTGTCGCGCTTTCCGCAGAACTGCCTGCGCTCAGACCGGCTCAGCAGCTATGAGCAGTGGTCCCTGCCGCTGGACGAGGCGCTGCTTAACGAGTTTCAGCATGGCCTGGGTGTCATCGAGTCGCTCGAAACGCTGGAGGGCGCGCGCGAGTTCGCGGCGGGCAAGGGCCGCCACGGCAGTTTCGAGGATCTCTAGGATTCGCTGATCAGAACGACCGGTTGACGGCGGGGCTGTCGCTGCGCACACGCAGTTCGCGGCGCAACAGCGCCAGCAGTTTCAGGCTGTCTTCCCGGTTGAGAAACTCGCCCAGCACCACGCGTTCATGGTCGTCGTGTACCGCCAGGGCCGGCCCCTCCCAGGGATGATTCTCCGGGATCACCGTCACGCCGGCGCGCCCGCGCTGGAGGTGCCAGGTCTGCTCGGCGGTGCGAAAACCTTTCTGGACATCGAGAGAGTCGCCGCTCAGTGTAATCACGTGCCGGTACTGCAGCTTGCGCTGCACGAAGTAGAACGCCAGCGCCAGTGCGCCCAGCTCCAGGCCGACGAAGGGGATGATCGGCCAGGCACCGTGCAGCGCGAAGCCGATAGCGGCCCCCAGCGAGGGGACGGCGATGGCCGCGATGGCGTAGACATTGGCGTTCCACGTGGCCGAAAGGTTTGGCCGCGCGATGATCGTCAGTCGGGAGGCTGTGCGTGAACTGCTGACCACGGGCTCAGTCCGTGTTGCTGCCTTGCCCCGATTCTAGTGAACTTTGTGCGTTTCGCCTACTGCGTCATGGCGATGGTCAAAAGTCCGGCTCGCAGCTGTGCTCCAGCCACTGGCCGCTGGTCGGGTGGCGAAAACCGAGGCGCGAGGCGTGCAGCATCAGGCGCGGGGCCATCGCCAGCGCGGCCGGGTGCGCGTACATATCGCAGCCCAGGATCGGGTGCCCGAGCTCGCGCAGGTGAATGCGCAGCTGGTGGGAGCGCCCGGTGACAGGTTTGAGCAGCAGCCGGGTGCGGTCTGCGGCGCGCTCCAGCACCTCGTAGTGGGTGACGGCCTGCTTGCCGCGTTCGTGGCAGATCATCTGCCGGGGGCGGTTTTCCCAGTCGCAGGCGATCGGCAGGTCGATCACGCCGGTATCCTCAGTCACGTTGCCGTAGACCACTGCGTGGTACTGCTTGTGAACCTCCCGCGCCTGGAACTGCCGGCTGATATCGGCGTGGGTGGGCTTGTTCAGCGGGATCACCATGATGCCGGAGGTGTCCAGGTCGAGGCGGTGGACAATCGTCGCAGTCGGGTAGTCGCGCTGCAGTCGGGTGATCAGGCAATCCTTGTTCAGTGGGTGCCGGCCGGGGATGCTCAGCAGCAGGTCCGGCTTGCGCACCAGCAGCAGGTCCGCATCCTCGTACAGGATGCGGATCGGCTCCTGGCTGTGCGGAACGATGTAGGGTGGGGTGTCGGTACTGCTGGCGGTCACGGCTGCTCCAGTGGAATCCCCCGGTGGGATACCTGCCCGCTACATTAATGCATTTTGCGTTTCGCTGCCGCTCGCGCGGTGGGCGCGGGACACACCCGGTCGTCTTCCCTATACTGGCGCGCCCCTCTCGATTCAGGTGTACCGCGTTGTCCGGTCTCGACGAACTCGAACAGGCGTTGCAGTCGGTGATCCCTGCCGCGCGCCTGGAGCTCACCCCGCTGCCGCAGGCGCCCGATCTGGCGCTCTACCTCCTCAATGCCGACTACCCGCAGGGGCAGCTGACGGCGCAGGAGGTTGCCCGGGTGATGGACAACCCATTGTACTGGGTGTTCTGCTGGGCCTCGGGGCAGGTGCTGGCGCGCTACCTGCTGGACCATCCGGAAACGGTGCGCGGTCGACGAGTGCTCGACTTCGGCTGTGGCTGTGGTGTCGTGGCGATCGCCGCTGCCCGCGCGGGTGCGCGCGAGGTGATCGCCTGCGATATCGATCCGCTGGCGCTGCTGGCCACCCGGGCCAACGCCGCGCACAACGGCGTGGCTGTCT
>CAYGOX010000323.1:0-445 GCA_964351485.1 uncultured Halioglobus sp. | reverse complement strand
GGACGTTGATGGCGACCTCGACCTGATACTTGTGGCCGACGTGCTCTACGACCGCGGCAATTTCCCCTGGCTGTCCCGTTTTGTCGAGCGGGCCGACGCCGTGCTGGTTGCCGATTCGCGGGTCAAGTCCTTCGATGTGCCGCCCTACCGGCGGGTGGGGCAAATGCGCAGCTGCACGCTCCCGGATCTCGACGAATCGGAGGAATTTCGCGATGTACGGCTGTACCGCGCCGACGAACCGGGCTGAGCGGCGATAGTCCTGGGTGAGCGCCGCGGAAGTTTGTTACACTGCCGCCTCGCCCGTTCACTGACGTTACCCGGTATGAATCCAAACTACCTCGATTTCGAACAGCCCATCGCCGAACTCGAAGTCAAGATCGAAGAACTGCAACTGGTCGGCTCGGACAACGAGATCAACATCAGCGAAGAGATTGATACGCTGCGC
>CAYGOX010000322.1:0-4436 GCA_964351485.1 uncultured Halioglobus sp. | reverse complement strand
ACACCGCCTCGAACATCGTCCGGGACAACTCTCGGGCGGTGAGCGCCAGCGCGTTGCCATTGCCCGCGCACTGGTTGCTCGTCCGCTGTGTGTGCTGATGGACGAGCCCACCGGCAACCTCGACCCGGAATCCGCCGAACAGGTGCTGGCGCTGATCGACGATTTGCGCGCCGAGAGCGCCGCGTTTGTCGTGGTGACCCACGATCCCGCCATCGCCGCGCGTATGGATCGCACGCTGCGCCTGCGCGACGGTACCCTGCAGCCGCAGGAGGGCGCGCCCGGATGACCTGGGCCGAGCGCCTACGCGTCGCCCTGCGCTATACCTTCGGCCTGGGGCGCGGCTACCTGTCGACATTCCTGTCGCTGCTGTCGATGGCTGGCCTGGTGCTGGCGATCGCGCTGCTGATCACCGTGCTTTCGGTAATGAACGGTTTCGACAAGGAGATGCGCGAGCGCATTCTCTCGCTGGTGCCGCACATCACCCTGTACAGCAACGAGGTGATCGAAGACTGGCCGGCCATGCTCGAAACCCTGCGCGCGCAACCGGAAGTTACCGCGGCTTCTGCCTTCGCCGAATTCGATACCCTGATCCTGCGTGGTTCGTCGATCGAAACCGCCCGTGGCATCGGCCTGGATGTGCGCGACAGCGCGGTGAGTGGCCGCCTGCTGGCACCGCTCGATGCGGCGGCGCGTGCGCAGTTCGAAGCCAGCGAAGAGGGCCTTGTGCTCGGTCGCGGAGTCGCCGACCGGTTGCAGGTTACGCCGGGCCAGAAGCTGACCCTGATCGTGCCGGAGGAGGGCAGTGTCACCCGCACGCGCCAGACCCGGTCGCAGGTCGTCACCCTGGTCGGCATTCTCGATACCGGCACGGAACTGGATGAGGGGCTGGCGCTGCTGCATCTGCCACTGGCCTCGCAGCTGGCCGGCCTGGACGGCGGTATCAGCGGCTTCAGGCTGGCGACCCGCGATCTCTTTGCGGTCCAGACCACTGCCTGGGACCTGCTCAGCCGCCTGCCATCGCCGTACTACGCCACGCACTGGCTGATGACGCATGGCAACCTGTATGCGGCGATCCAGCTCTCGCGCAGCCTGGTGTCGATCCTGCTGTTCTCCATCATCGCTGTCGCCGCCTTCAATGTGGTGTCGTCACTGGTGCTGGTGGTCATGGACAAGCGCAGCAATATTGCGATCCTGCGCACCATGGGCGCGAGTGCGCGGGATATCGGGGCGATTTTTGTGCTGCAGGGCGCGATGATCGGCCTGGTCGGTGCGTTGCTGGGCAGCGTCTGTGGCGTGGCGCTCAGTTACCTGGTGCCGGGGCTGGTCGGGGCGCTGGAGCGCGCACTGGATATGCAGTTTCTCAACACCGACGTCTACCCGGTGTCTTTCCTGCCTGTGGAGGTCGTCGGGCGCGATATCGCCCTGGTCGCGGGCGTGGCGTTTGCCATGTGTATCCTGGCCGCATTGTATCCGGCGCGGCGGGCATCACGGTTGGCGCCGGCGCTTATCCTGAGCCAGGATCACTAGGCGGACGGACCCGGCTGGCGGCGCGCAGTTTCTTGCGCTTGTGCCAGTGGTAGGCCACGCGCCAGCGCCACAGTTGGTTCACCACGAAGTAGCCCAGGCTGCCAAAGAACAGGCCGCATAACAGCGAGCCCACGACAATCGGTTTCCAGGCGGTCATCAGCGTGGTGCCCAGCCATTGAAAACTCACCTCGAACTCGATGTCCTTGACCGGGACATCGACGATCAGCGCACCCACCTTGTAGACCACGTAAAAAATCGCCGGGATCGTGACCGGGTTGGTGATCCACACCAGGCTGACTGACAGCGGCAAGTTACAGCGCAGCAGTATCGCCATGAGAGCGGCCAGGACCATCTGTCCGGGTACAGGAATGAAAGCCAGGAACAGTCCGACAAAAAAGGCCATCGAGGTGGAGTAGCGATTGATGTGCCACAGGTTGGCCGCGTAGATCCAGTCACCGAGTAACTCCAGCGCCTTCAGCTTGCGGATGTCGGCGTGGCTGGGCATCAGCCGTCGGAAGGTCTGTTTCGGCATGTGTCGGTTGGCTGACTCTGGTGTTCGTTCTGTTGTGCGCCTGTGGTTGACTGGGGGCTTTGCGCATCGGCGCCGCAGCGGTGATCGCTACGCCGTCAGCGCTCACCGGGACAGCCGCCTGCCATTATGCGTGTTGGGTCTGCACTTGCAAGTATCGCACTGCGCGTTGGCGCAGCAGTTCACAGAAAGGGCCATTTGTGGTCGCTGCACTGAGCGCATTTGTCGCTGTGATCATCGCGGCCAGCCTGTCGGCGAGCCTGTATGTGCTCGCTGGCGGCTGTTCGGTCGCGTTGATGGGCTTTGCGCAAGCCGCACCGCGACGGATGTTTTATGCGGCGACTCTCGGGGTTGTGTGCGCGCTGGCGCTTGCCGCCCTGCATGCGCAGCAGCATCGCAGCCGCGCGCTGCCATCGGAGTGTGTCGGGGCGCCATTGGCGCTACAGGGTCGGATTGATTCCCTGCCAGTAGTGTCGAAATCGCCCTTCGGTGGCCGGCAGGTGCGCTTTGACTTCGCGCTGGATGCCGCACTGGCGCAGCCCTGCAAGGGGCCGCGGCGCGTTGCGCTGTCCTACTACGGTGACGCGCCTATAGCCTACGGGCAGGCCTGGGCCTTTGATGCGCGGCTCAAGCGCCCGCGGGGGCTGGTCAATCCCGGTGGTTTCGACCGCGACGCCTGGTATGCCATGCGCGGCATCGACGCGACGGGCACGGTGCGTGGTAACGGTCGTCGGCTTACCCCTGAAGGACGCTGGTTGCCGCGCGATCCGTCCGGCTCGTGGCGTATGCAAATTCGTGCACAAGTGGGTCGATTGCCGTTTTCCGCCGACGTGAGGGGCGTATTGCGTGCGCTGGTCATCGGTGACAAGGGCGGGATCGACGATACGCTGTGGCAGCGCATTACCCGGCTGGGGATCAACCACCTGTTTGTGATATCCGGCCTGCACGTGGGGTTTGTCGCTGCACTGGGGTTCGGGTTCGGTCGGCTGGCAGCTGCGTTGTGCGCCGGGTTCGGGCGAGGTGCGCGCTCCCTGCCGGCGCTGACGTCGATAGCTGCCGCCGCGCTCTACGTGGCGCTGGCGGGATACACGCTGCCCACGCAGCGCGCCTTCATCATGCTCTGTGTGCTGCTCGCCGGCAGCGGGCTGGGTCGCAATCCGCCGGCGTTCTACCGGCTGCTCGTGGCTGCTGCAGTGGTGTTGGCGCTCCGTCCACTGGCTGCGCTGGGGCCCGGTTTCTGGCTCTCTTTCGGGTCAGTTGCGGCACTATTGTGGCTGGCGGCCTGGAATCGCGATCGGCCCTGGTGGCGTGCGTGGCTGGGCACCCACGCGTACATGATGTGGTTCATGCTGCCGCTGGGCAGCGCGTTTTTTGGCGGCGCCAGCCTGGTGGCGATAGTGGCCAACGGCCTGCTGGTGCCACTGGTGGGCACGGTCATCGTGCCGCTCGCACTGCTCGCGGCGCTGGCGCATCTTGCAGGCGCGTGGGTTGAGTGGGCGCTGTGGCTCGCGGCGGGCAGTGTGCTGGAGTGGACCTTGTTGAGTATCGAGCTGGTGGCCGGTGCGCAGCAGGGGTGGATGTTTCACCACCCAGCTGTCACGGGGCCGGGTGTCGTGCTGGGCCTGGTCGCCTGCACCGCGCTGGTGCTGCCGATTGGGCGCTTTGCCCGCGCGCCGCTGCTGGTGTTGCCACTGTTGCTGATGATCGGGCCGCGGGCCGCGCCGGGCGATGAAGCGGAGCGCGCCACGCAAACGGTTGTGACAGTGCTGGACGTCGGGCAGGGCACTGCGGTCGTTATTCGTCGCGGTCAGCGCGCGCTGTTGTATGACACCGGTGGCGGCACGCCCGGTGGCTATACGCTGGCGAAGGCCGTGGTGTTGCCGTACCTGCGCCGCCACGGCATCAACGCGCTGGACACGTTCATTGTCAGCCACGGCGACGCGGACCACAGCGCGGGTGTCGACGATATCCTGTCGGTTTTGCCTGTTGCGCGGTTACGCTACGGGGGGCAGCTGGCGCTCGCGCACGGCCGGCGCTGCCGGGCGGGGGAGGCCTGGGCCTGGCCGGGCGGCCCGGTGTTCAGCGTGTTCTCGCCCGCCGGGGCCAGTGATCTGAGCAGCAACAATGGCTCCTGTGTTTTGCAGGTGCGCAGCGGGCCGCATACGCTGCTGCTGACCGGGGATATCGAAGGGGAGCGCGAACGCGAACTGGCGCGCTTCTGGCGCGGCGCGCTCGACAGTGACGGGCTGCTGGTTGCGCATCACGGCAGTCGCACCTCGACGTTCTGGAGTTTCCTGAAGCGGGTCGACCCCACCTACGCGGTGGTCTCGGCCGGCTACGCGAACCGATTCGGCCACCCGCATCCCGATGTCACCGGGCG
>CAYGOX010000321.1:0-4444 GCA_964351485.1 uncultured Halioglobus sp. | reverse complement strand
CGCATCCCGGCCGGCTTTTTCCTGCGAGTGCACGCGCAGGCCGGCCAGCGTCATCATTGATGCCCGCTTCGAGCAGGGCGCACAAATCGTCGGCGTCATAGCCCTCCTGCATATACAGCACGCAGTCGGGCTTCAGCGCGATAACGTCGGCGACATCGGTGATGGCCGGTACACCGATGGGGTCGATATCGCACAGCTCGCCCGCATCCCGGCCGGCTTTTTCCTGCGAGTGCACGCGCAGGCCGGCCAGCGTCATCTTCGGATGGTCCACGACTGCCCGCAGGCTGCCCGCGCCAACCTTGCCGCTGGCCCACTGAACAACGCGCCAGTGTTCGAGGTGGTTGGCCAGCTGTGTCAGCAGAAAGTCGAGGTTGCCCTGCGCGCGCTGGCGCGCCTCGTCCTCGGGTAACTCACTGCCGGTGTAGCTGCACTGCCAGGTGACCTCACAGCCTGCGCCGGGCAGTTCGCGCACGGTTGCGCAGCCGCCATAGTTGTCAAAGGGCAGCAGCGCGTGGGGCGCGATGCGGTAGCTCAGCGTGCGGGCCGCGTGGTCGCAGTCGGTGAGGGTTTCCTCCACCGGGTCGGGGCCGAACCCGTGCAGGCGCCGCAGCGGCCCGTCGGGTGAGTCGAGCAGTTCGGTCTGGTCCTGCCCCGGTATCCAGGCGGTGTTGCCCCAGTCGGCCAGCAGGCGCCAGGCGGTGTCGGCCGGTACCAGCAGTGATCGGGTGGCGTGAACGTCGGACATGGGTGCGCTCTCCTGCGTCTGGGTCGTGAATAACTTTATAATCAACAGTAATGTCGATTACAATCGAACGCAACGACTGACTGACCCGCCCGGGCAGATTCACTATGGAGAACCGCGCATGACAGGCGACGATACGGCCAGGCTGGCCCCGCTGGACCCCCCGCAGTGGGACGACGAAATTCTCGACGCCCTGGGCGCATTTCCGCGCGGTCTCCAGTTCGTGCTGTCGCAGTGGGAAAGCGACGATGGCGATCCGCGCGGGCGCAATGTCCTGGGCGTGCTGGCCCGCTACCCGGCACTGGCGCGCGCGTTCCTGACCTTCAATAACCACGTTGCCACCGGCAGCACGCTACAGGCGCGCGATCGCGAATTGCTGATCCTGCGTATCGCCTGGTTGCGCGAAGCCGAGTATGAATATCTGCAGCATGTCATTCTCGGCATGCGCGCCGGACTGACCGAAGCCGAGGTGGCGCGCATTCCCGACGGCCCGCAGGATGCGGCCTGGAGTGAGGAGGATGCCGACCTGTTGCGCGCGTCCGACGAGTTGTACGCCGACGCCTGTATTTCAGCCGCAACCTGGGCGCGCCTGGCGCAACGCTACAATGAGCAGCAGCTGCTGGATATCGTGTTTCTCGTGGGGTGCTACGAAACCGTCGCGATGATGATGAAGAGTGTAGCGATCCCGCTGGAGGAGGGCGTGCCGCCGCTGGACGCGGCCTTGCTTGAGCGCATGCACGCCCAGCGCGGCGGGCCGGGCGGCAGCGTATGAATCCGCGCAGTCGCTTCATAGGGTTGTCGGCGCTTGCCGCCGCAGCGCTGCTGACCCTGGCCTGTAGTTCGATAGAGGATAGTGCAGTACCCGAGCCGCGCGACGAAGCGGTGCTCGACTGTCCGCTGCGTGACGCACCCTTTTCGCTGGACCTGCCGCTGATGGATATCCTGCTCAGCGAGCAGGCCACGGCGGTGGTGAATCGCGCGATGGGCAATATGCTGACGCAGCTGCCGCCGACCTTTGCCAGCACCGAACCGCCGTCGTTCAGCGCGATTATTACCCTGGTGCAGCTGGCCGCGATGGGCGGCCTGCCCGCGAGCGCACTCGAGCCGGTGGGGGACGAACTCGCACGCCTGCCGGTGACCGATCGGGACCGTGCGGCGCGCTGTGCGCGCTACGACAACCAGCGTCCCGCGCAGGTTCCATCCGACGCCGGACTGAAGGTGCTCGTGTTCCAGAAAATGACCGGCTTTCGCGACGGTCCGTCCGTGGACGCCGCCGAACAGCTGTTGCGAGACCTGGCGCGAGAAGAGGGATGGTCGCTGGTCGTGACGGAACTGGGTGGAGCGATGACGCCGGATTACCTGGCCCTGTTCGATACGGTTATCTGGAACAACGTCAGCGGCGATGTCCTGACGCTGACCCAGCGCGCGGCATTTAAAGATTACATCCTCGGCGGGGGCGGCTACGTGGGCATCCACGGCTCGGGTGGCGATTACATTTATGACTGGGACTGGTATGTCGACGAGTTAGTCGGCGCGCGTTTCATCGGTCATCCCTCCGACCCCCAGTTTCAGTCCGCAGAGCTGTACACGCAGCGCAACGCCACAGGCATCGGTGCCGGCCTGCCGCCGCAGTGGACGCTGACGGAGGAGTGGTACTCCTTTCGCGAGAGTCCGCGCAATCGCGGTGCCGAGGTGATCGTCACAATCGACGAAACCAGTTATTCCCCCGTCGGCCGCGGCGGGCACAGTGTGCGCATGGGGCAGGATCACCCGCTGGTCTGGGCGCGTAAGCCCGGGGCCGGGCGCGCCTTTTACTCGGCGCTGGGACACCGGCCCGAGGTTTATCAGGACGCCAACCATATCGCGCTGCTGCGACAGGGTATCGCGTGGACAGCGGGTGAAAGTCAGAATAAATAACCAGTCAACGGCTTCACAACGGAGGCAAATATGGCACAGGCAAATTCAAGAATCGGCGTTGGTGTTAACGCCTGGGTATGGACCTCGCCGTTTGACGCCGACAGCGTTGCGCTGGTGGCGAAAGCGGCGTCGATGGGTTTTGATGCCTTCACCATGCCGGTGGAGGATCCTTCGCTGATCGACGTCGACGGAATGCGCGCGGCCCTGGCCGAGCACCCGATGCGCCTGTACATCTCCGGCGCCTACGGTCCGACCCGCGACCTGACGCACGAGGAGCCGCAATACCGCCAGGAAAGCCTCGACTATATCGCCAGCGTACTGTCGATTTGCGAGCAGCTAGGCGTGACGACCCTGGTCGGACCGGCCTATTCGTCGGTGGGCAAGCGCCGGAAGATTCCGCAGGCCCAGCGTGAGCAGGAGTGGGCGCTGGCGGTCGAGGGGCTGAGCAAAGCGGGTGCGATGGCGGCCGACCACGGTGTCACCCTGGCGCTGGAGCCGCTGAATCGTTTCGAGACCGACCTGGTCAACACTGCGGCGCAGGTCAAACGCCTGGTCGGCGATATCAACCTGCCCTCGGTGAAGATCCACCTCGACACGTTTCACATGAATATTGAAGAGCAGGACGTGTACGACGCGATTGTCCTTGCCGGCGACGACCTGGTGTATGTCGATGCGAGTGAGAGCGACCGCGGAACACCCGGCAAGGGCCAGGTACACTGGTCAGCGGTGGCGCGGGCGCTGCGCGATATCGATTACCGCGGCGACTGCATCATCGAATCCTTCACCCCTGCCTGTGAGGAGATCGCGGACGCCGCTGCCATCTGGCGGCCGCTCGCCGAGAGCCAGGATGCGCTGGCGCAGGACGGTTGCCGCTTCCTGCAGCAACTGCTGGCCGGGGACGCCTGAGGCATCCCGGCCGCGCAGTCGAGGGGCGTGAGTCGAGGCGCGTCAGTCCTCGCTGAAGTTGTAGCGCAGCCGCGCGCCGAACATGCGCGGCATACCGATCTGGCCGGATTCAAATCCATTGAGCCACAGGCCGGAGATGTAGGTCGTGTACTTCTCGTTGGCGGCGTTGTTCACGAACAGCGACAGGTCGAACGCGCTCTCGAACAGGCCGGTCCAGTTGAAGTTGAAGTTGATCAGTTCGAAGTCGGGCAGGGTGTCATACTCTGAGAATTCCTCTCCGGTGGCCTGCATCTCGTCGGTATAGACGTAGGTGGCAGACAGTGCCATGTCGCCCAGGCTGCGATCGACCGGGAGCAGCCAGGTGCCGGTGAGCACCAGCTTGTGCTCGGGGGCGAACGACAGCGGTTCGTCCTCGGCGGTGGTGAACGACAGTTCGAAGCCGTCTGCCACGACGCCGTCCGGGAAGACCGGAATGTCGAAGTCGTCGACGTTGGTATCGAGATAGGCGTAAGCCGCCGTCAGGATCACGTTGTCGGTAATCTGCACTGTGGCGTCTGCCTCCAGCCCCCAGATGGTGGAGGCACCGGCGTTCACGATGGCGGTGGTGCCCACGCCGGTGGGTTTGAAATAGCCGAACTGCAGCTGCTGGTCCTGGAAGTCGTTGTAGAACGCAGCCACGTTGATCGTACCGGGCATGTCGCCGTGCCAGGCGCCCTTGTAACCGATCTCGTAGGTGTCCACTTTCTCCGGCTGGTGAATGTCCGCGCCCACCGAGCTGGCGATGTTGACGCTGCCCTGGCGATAGCCGCGGCTGTACTTGCCGTAGATCAGGGTGTCCTCGTCCGGCTTGTAATCGACACCCAGGAGCCAGGTGATCTC
>CAYGOX010000320.1:0-4471 GCA_964351485.1 uncultured Halioglobus sp. | reverse complement strand
CTTCAACGCCAACGGGGTGAAGGTCATTCACAAATGCGTTGCGGTCCGTCACGCGCTCAAGGCCGAACGCCTCGGAGTGGCCGCCGTCAGCATCGACGGTTTTGAGTGTGCCGGTCATCCCGGCGAAGAGGATGTCACCGGGCTGGTGTTGATACCGGCCGCGGCCAACAAACTCAAGATTCCGGTCGTGGCTTCGGGCGGTTTCGCCGACGGGCGCGGACTGGTCGCGGCCCTGGCGCTGGGCGCCGAGGGAATCAACATGGGAACGCGCTTTATGGTCACCAAGGAGGCGCCGATCCACGAGAACATCAAACAGAAAGTCGTCGAGATGGATGAGACCCAGACTTCGCTGATCTTCCGTACCTTCCGCAACACCGCGCGGGTCTACACCAACGAGGTGGCCCGGCAGGTAATCGAGAAGGAAAAGGCGGGCGCAGACTTTGGCGATGTCCACGAGCTTGTCTCGGGCAAGAACCAGGACAAGGCCTGGACCACCGGCGATATCGATGCCGGTATGGTCACTGTCGGCATGTGCGGCGGGTTGATCAACGATATCCCGACCTGCGAGGAACTGGTGCGCAACATCATGTCGGACGCCGAGGAGATCATTGAGAAACGCCTGGCGGGAATGAACGCCTGACCCGCGGCGCGCAGAAGGAATAACGCAAGAATAATCACAAGGGAGTAAGACATGGTAGATCACATTGTTCGCATCATCGCCGGGCTGTTCGGCCTGTTCCTGTTACTGATGGGCATCAACTGGCTGCTCGATCCGGCCGCCGCGGCCGAGGGGCTGGGCATGCCGCTGCTGGAGGGTGTCGGTCGCAGTACGCAGATCGGCGACCTGGCATCGTTCTTTGTGGTGGGCGGTGCGTTTGCCATCGTCGGGGTCGTCAAGCGCAGCGCCGTATTGATGCTCACTCCGGCGGCGCTGGTGGCCGCGACGGCCGTTTTTCGTACGCTTGCCTGGTCCAGCCACGGCGCGGCCCTGGCCACGGACATGATCGCCGGTGAGGTCGTGATGCTCGTGGCGTTTCTCCTGGCTTACTGGCGCTTTTCCAAAGCCGGCGCGTAGCGTCCGCGCCCATGGCCCAGTTTCAGGAGCAGGGTGGCGCTGCGACCATGGATCCGGGCCGCCTGCGGCGCTGGGCCACCTCGCGTCTCATGACGCGCGTTGGCGCCGAGTCGCGACTGTTGAAAAAACGCGAGCGACTGGAAGCGCTGCGCGTCAAACGCGGCGAGCCGCACCGGGTGGAGTACTTCCACCAGGCCGATGACGGCTACAGTCACCTGGCGGCGCAACAGCTGGCTGCGCTCAAAGACCGGTACGCTATCGAACTCGACTGCCACCTGGTCAGTGGCCCGTCCGGCAAGAATTCGCCCGAGCCCGAATTGCTGGCGACGCTGTCGCGCTATGACGCGCAGTGCATCGCAAGCGGTTATGGCCTGGCGTTCCCGGATGTGACGCACAACCCTCCAGAGTCACTGGTCAGGCAGGCGTCAGCCTGTCTGGCCGCACTTGATCAGGATACCTTTGTGGAGCAGGCAGCGGCCGTTGGCCATGCCCTGTGGTCGAACGACGATCAGTCCCTGGAAGCGCTGGCAGCGACCTTCGGCACCGCCGATGCACAGGATGCAATTGCCCGCGGCAATGCACGGCGCGAGGAACTGGGGCATTACAGCGGTGCGATGTTCTACTACGCCGGTGAGTGGTACTGGGGCGTGGACCGTTTGTATCACCTGGAAAAGCGCCTGGCGCAACTCGGTGCCGACCGTCGGCCTGAAGAGACGCTACTGGTGCCCCGACCAGCGATCGAGACGGGGCCGGGCAAGGATAATGGCTCGCTGACCCTGGAAATCTATCCGTCACTGCGCAGCCCGTACACAGCGATCAGTTTTGACCGGGGCGTCGCGCTTGCGCGGGCTACCGGTGTGAACCTTGTTGTTCGGCCGGTGTTACCCATGGTCATGCGCGGTGTGCCCGCCACGCGCCAGAAGGGTATGTATATTTTCATGGACGCTGCGCGCGAGGCTCGCGAAGCCGGGGTGGCGTATGGAAACTTCTACGATCCCATCGGCGAGCCGGTACGGCAGGCCTATTCACTGTACCCGTGGGCAAGAGAGCGCGGTGGCGATATCGCCCTGATCAGCGCCTTCCTCAAATGTGCGTTTGCCGAGGGCGTGAATACCCTGCCACTGGGCGGGCTGCGTCAGGTGGTCGAAGCCGCCGGCCTGGCTTGGGCCGAGGCGCGGGAACACCTGGGCAATCGCGAGTGGGAAGAAGAGCTCGAGCGCAATCGCCAGGCCATGTACGACTGTGGATTGTGGGGAGTGCCCAGTTTCCGACTGCTGGACGCGCAGGGCGAACAACGTCTCGCGCTGTGGGGGCAGGATCGACTTTGGGTTGTATCCCGGGAAATTCAGGCGTTGCTAGCAGGCCGCTGAGCGTGGCGGCGGGCTAGGCCCCGCCTTCGAAATACTCCGTCCGCGTGCCTTTCTTGTACCAGTGTTTGCGATCTTCAAACGCCAGGTAGCTCTTGCTCTGGGTACAGAGCGTCCAGCGGATACCCGGGTGCCGGGCGGCGGCGTCGCGCATCTGTGACTCCCACCAGCGCGGCGGGTAGAGCGTGCAATGGGCATTGGTGCCATCCGGCAGGATCTTTTTCGCCGGGTAACAGGCAGCGACCACGTAGACGCAGGTTGTGGCGTAACCGAACAGTTCGTCCAGTAGCCACGGAATATCCGGCGCCGGGATATGTTCGACCACGTCGGTGGAAATAACGGCGTCGAAAGTGCCTTCAACCGGGCCGGCAAACGGTTCGTAGCCCGGATCGTAGCAGGTGACCTGCACGCCCGGCCACGCGGGCATCAATTTGGCGCGCACGTCGTCCGAGGTGGTGTCGTCGGTATACAGCTTGCCCTTGCCGGAGCCAAAATCCAGCAGGGTCTTCACGTTGTTGGCCCTGACCATGGTGGCGATCGCATCCACGTGGGGCTCCAGCGAACGGCCATCGAAGGTTTCCTTGGCGCTGTGCTGGGTGTCGGGGCGACCCTCGCTGTGCATGGACGCGTACATGGCTGACAGCTCATGGTAGCGCGGGCTCGGGTTGTCTTTGGTGTAGGAGATGCCGGTGTTCCTGCGTTGCTAAGAGGGCACGGGTACAGCGGGCGCAGTATGGCGGTGGGGCCCGGCCGCGTCAATGCACGCCGCCCGTTCTCAGAACAGCGCGGGGTAGTCCTTCCAGTAGTATTGCAAAGCCGCGTCCTTCCAGCCGGTATACACCCGGGGCCAGTCCAGCCCCTCGATCCGCCACCCGTGGTGGGGTTCGAGGTTGGTGGAAAAGACCGGGGCGCCGTAGTCGCAGAAGCGCGTATCGACACTTACTCGCACCGCGCCGTCGCTCACGTTGGGTTCTGCCTTGTGGACCGTGCGCGAATGAAAAATCAGGACATCGCCGGCGCGGTAGTCGCTGACATGCCACTGCGTTTCGTCGGGATAGATCTCACAGGCAACCCCGCCAACACCCTGGGTCTGGTGGACCGGGCGGACACCGCGCAGGTGCGACCTGGCCAGGACCTTTACGCGGCCCATGTCGCTGGCCACGTCGTGCAGAGCCACCCAGATGCCGGCCATGGTCGGACCGGCGCGGTGTGAGTGCGCATCCTGGTGGGGCGGCGTCTCGAAGCCTACCCGTCCCGGCGTGGAGATGCGGGCCATTTTCATGGGGTAGACAAAGACCGGTGCATCGGTCACGACCGCCATCAGCTCGCTCAGCGGCGGTTCGTGAAAAAACCGGTGAAAGGCCTCGAGTGACTGGATGCGGGGATAGACCTCATCCCAGGTCGGGTCGCTCTCAGAAAAAGGTGTGCCCGCCAGGCGCGGCGGACCCTGTGGCCGGGGTTCGAGGTGGGGCGCGGCGGCTACAAGCAGGGCGCCCAGCATCATGTCGCACCTCCTGGGTGAAACCACCTGGCGGAAGAACAGGTAACCCCAGTGGGCGAACCGCTCCCGGAGCAGGTCCGGTGATTCATCAAGGGAGGATTCCACGTAGGGGCTGTTGGTCTCCCGGGGCGTGGGCCGGGTTTCGATCGCGGATGTCTCGGGCAAGGGGCGGGTGCTCATTGTTCTGCCGGGTATTGGTTTCGCATGGTAGCGCATCTAGAATGACCCGATAACCAGAGGCGGCTACAAATTCATCCCGCCCGGGGGTTCTGCATGAAGTCAACGATTGTACTTGGCCTGGTCACAGCGCTGGTGTGGGCGCACGGCGCGATTGCCGTCGATGGGCAGCGCCAGCTCCTGTTCGGCGATACGCACCTGCACACGTCGTATTCGTTTGACGCCTATCTCAACAAGAACCAGACGGCCGATCCCGATACGGCGTATCGCTGGGCGAAAGGGCTGCCCGTTGTTCATCCCCTGCACGGTGCCCGGGTCCAGATCAGGACACCCCTGGATTTCCTGGTGGTT
>CAYGOX010000319.1:3099-4473 GCA_964351485.1 uncultured Halioglobus sp. | reverse complement strand
CGCCGCCCAGACGCTCGCTCCGGCAAAGCCGCCACCGGCTGCAACCGGTGTGAAGGCGCTTTCGACAATGAGGGCAAAGGCGGCGGGCACCGCATCGGCGTGTAACAGCAGGATCACGCTGCTGATCAGGATGTAGGCCAGCGCCATGAACGGCACGAGAACACTGGCCACCCGTGCGATGCGCTGAATGCCCCCGAGAATGACGCTGCCGACCAGGAGCATGAGGACCACGCCGGTGAGCAGCTCCGGCACGGCGAACTCGTCGGCCAGCACCTGGGCGACGGAATTGGACTGCACCGTGTTCGCCAGGCCAAAGCCGGCGAGACTGCCAAACAGCGCGAAAGCGAAGGCCAGCCAGTGCCAGCGCGGGTGCAGGCCGTTCTTGATGTAGTACATCGGCCCGCCGCTGTAGTTGCCCTTCGCATCCTGCTCGCGAAAGCGGACCGCGCACACGGCCTCGGCATACTTGGTCGCCATACCGACCAGCGCCGCCATCCACATCCAGAACAGGGCCCCTGGCCCGCCCATCGCGATCGCGACGGCGACCCCGGCGATATTGCCGGTGCCGATGGTCGCCGACAGTGACGTCATGAGCGCACTGAACGGGGAGATATCGCCCTCGCCCTGCCCCCTGCGCCCCCGCAACAACTGCCCGAAGGCATAGGGAATGCGGCGAATGGTCATGAACCGCAGGCCGATGGAGAGGTACAGGCCGGTGCCCAGCAGCAGCACCAGCATCCCCGGCCCCCAGGCCCACTTGTTGATTGTCGTAATGAGCTCTTCCATCAATGCCCCTGCGAATTGGCGCGCCGCGGACTTACCCCTCGGCAGTCAGTTGAAAACCGCTTTTCTGTGGGAAGACGCCAAACAGACCCCCGGTGTGTACAAACACGATATCGCGGGTGCCCTCGAATCGCCCCTTCTCCAGCTCGGCGAGCATCCCGGCGAAGGCCTTACCCGTGTACACCGGGTCGAGGACCAGGCCTTCGAGACTGGCCAACGTGCGGATCAGCTCGAAAATATCCGGTGAAGCAATCGCGTAACCCTCACCGACGTAGCCGTCGAGTACGCGCGCCTGCCAGTCGACGCGCGGCGCGTCCGGGTTGCGCGCGATCCAGTCGTCGATATCGGCACTCACCTTGCGTTGAAAATAGGCCTCGTCGTCACACACATTCACGCCCCAGACTGTCGCGGGCAGTTCGTGCAGTGCGCACCCCAGGGTCAGGCCGGCCTGCGTCCCCCCCGAGCCGGTCGCCGTCACAACATGCGCGGAAGCGATATCGTGACGCAGGAAATCCTCGCGCAGCTCCTCACAGGCGGTGACATAACCCCACACGCCAATACCGTCGCTGCCACCGGTGGGGATGGCCAGCG
>CAYGOX010000319.1:0-3055 GCA_964351485.1 uncultured Halioglobus sp. | reverse complement strand
TGCCGCCTTCGCTGGCATAGTGTGCCTGCCAGACCTGGAAGTACTGGTTGATGTTGCGAAAATAATCGGTGGGCGCGTAACAGGTGACCGCAGCGCCGGCGAGGTGATCCAGAAACAGGTTGCCATCGGGCTCGCCCTCGGGTTCGCCGCGCAATAACAGGTGGACGTTCATGCCCAGCTGCGCGCCGGCGAAGGCCGTGGCCCGACAGTGATTGCTCTGCAGGCCGCCGCAGGTGATGAGGGTGTCGTAGCCGTTGTCCTGGGCGTACGCGGTGATGAACTCCAGCTTGCGAACCTTGTTGCCGCTGAGGGTGGAACCCGTCAGGTCATCGCGCTTCACCCACAGGCGGTGACCCTTACCCCAGCGTTCGCTGGCACGCGGTAAAAACTGCAGCGGGGTCGGCGTCTGTGCCAGGTCTATCTTGCGGGGGTAGACCAGCGCCACGGGCTAGCCGATCGATTTCAACGTGCCCTTGGGCAGCACGGCGTGAAGGTGGACACGCTGGAATTTCATCTCCACATTATTCGCCACATTCAACACCATGTAGTTATCGTCCAACGCGGTAACCCGACCGAGGATTCCGGAACTGGTGACAACCTCGTCGCCCTTGTTCAGCGCTGCCACCATCTCGGCGTGTTCTTTCTGGCGCTTGCGCTGCGGCCGAATGGCGATGAAATAGAACAGGACGAAGAGACCGACCAGGAAAAAGATCTGGAACAGCTCGCCGCCACCTTGCGCGGGTGCGCCGGCCTGGGCGTGTGCTTGGGCGATAAACAGGCTCATGTCGTTGTAATCCTTGAGACAGGCAGTGGGTGTTGCGGGAAAGGCTGTAATCTACCGCGTTTGAACGGCACCCGCAATCAGGTGGCCAGCGTCAGGTCGTACTCGACAATCTGTGGCGCGTGGTCGGAGAAACGCTCGTCCTTGTAGATATCCACGGCCTGCACGGTGCCGGTCAGTTTCGGTGTGATCACCTGGTAATCCAGGCGCCACCCCACGTTCTTGGCCCAGGCCTGGCCGCGATTGGACCACCAGGTGTACTGATGCTCCTCCTGATTCACCAGGCGGAAAGAATCGACGAAACCGACCTCATCGTACAGTGTGTCCAGCCAGGCGCGCTCTTCGGGCAGGAAGCCCGAGTTTTTCTGGTTGGCGCGCCAGTTCTTCAGGTCGATCGGTTTGTGACAGATGTTCCAGTCGGCGCAGACAATGAATTCACGCCGCTTGCGCCGCAGCGCACGCATATGCTCCAGGAAGCGTTCCATGAACAGGTACTTGCGGGCCTGCGCCTCCTCACTGCTAGAGCCCGAGGGCACATACAGCGACACGACACTGACCCCATCGAAATCGGCTTGCAGGTAACGTCCCTCCGAATCCACCGGATCCCACCCGAGGCTGTCGATCACCTTGCGCGGCTTCACCCGGCTGTACAGCGCCGTGCCGCTGTAGCCTTTTTTCTGCGCATCGTTGTAGTAGCAGTGATACCCCTGGGGCGTGAACACCGGATCGGTGAGCTGTTCGCGCTGCGCCTTCGTTTCCTGGATGCACACGACATCGGCGTCCTGGTGCGCAAGCCAGTCGAAGAAGCCCTTGCGCGCCGCAGCGCGAATGCCGTTGGTATTACAGCTAATAATTTTTGCCATGCCCGGTACCGCTATGTGCCGGCCCGCGAACGCGGGCCGAAGATGATCAGAACGCCATGAAATCCGGCAGGTTGAAGGTCCAGCTCTTGACCTCCTCGCGCCGCGTCATGCGCCAGCCCTTGTCGGTGCGGCGGTACTCGTCGAGGTACCACAGACCCAGGAAGAACACCTGGGTTTTGCCGTCGGGCATGGCCATCTCCATGGGGTTGAAGCACATCACCCGGCCGGTGGCGGTATCGCCGTCCACGCTGATCTGCACATTGGCATTGAGGTGCTGGGTGTTGGGGAACACTTCAGCAGTCAGGGAGTCGCGCAAAAATGCGAGCGTCTCGTCGACGTTGCCCACGCTGCCGCCAAAGGCGCTGTAATCGATGTGCGCGTCGTCACTGAATATCTCTTCGCGCAGCGTGTCGATATCGCGGGTGTCGATCAATTGCGCGTAACGAAACACGAGATCCTGAAGTTCAAAGCGATCTGACAGTTCCTGGTTTGACAGCATGGAGCCTCCTGGCAGGTTAATTATTCGATGGTAATACTAGAAATCCAGCGGCAGCTGAATATGGCGTTCGTACATTCTGTCACGCAACGCTTCAAGACGTGGTGTCACCAGCGCCAGGGTTGCTTCGTCGCGCGCCTGGTAGGTCTGGCGAATGTAATCGGGCATCGGGTTTGACTCCTGGGGCAGCGGCTTGATCATGCCGGCGAAGTTGGCCCAGTAGAAATCCGCGGCAGTGACGTGCTCACCGACCAGGTAATCCCGCCCCTGCGCCTGCTGTTGCTCCAACTGCTGGTCGAGATGCCGGCTGATGTCGACCAAACGCTGTGTCGCGTTATCGCGGGCGCTCTCCGACCAGCCGTACTTGGTGGCTAACCGGTAGACGTTCTCGGGCGGCTCGTCCATCGCCATAATCGGCGCGAGCATGTGCAGGCGGCGGTTCCAGCCGAAGCCGTCGGCCCCGGCTACCAGCGCACACAGGCCGATACAACGGGCGCGCTCATCCATGTCCTCCGGCAGCAGCGGGCGTTCCGGGGCCAGTCGTTCACTGAGCATCAACAGGTCGAACCAGTGACAAACCGGGGGCTGATCGTCCAGCACCGCCACCGGCGCCGACGTCTGGCCGGTCCAGGCCAGCAGTTCGGGGTTCTCACCGCCGCCTTCCTGGAAGACGGGCGCATAGGCCAGATTCTTGTAGGCGAGTATCGCCTTGGCCGATTCGCCCCAGGGTCCGGGCACGCCGGCGGTCAGCACCAGCCGCAGGCCCTTTGTCGCACGCGCTTCTTCGATACTCAGGTAGTCCATGGGTCAGTCGTCCAGTTTAAAGACGCGGATAGCATTTTCGCGCAGAAACTTTGGCCAAACCTCATCGCGCAGGGGCACATCCGGCATTTCGCGGAATATCCTGTCCAGGGA
>CAYGOX010000318.1:0-4474 GCA_964351485.1 uncultured Halioglobus sp. | reverse complement strand
CGACGCGGCGATGATCGAGGCCGACGGCACCGAGAACAAGGGCAAGCTGGGCGCCAATGCGATTCTGGCGGTCTCGCTGGCAGCAGCCAAGGCGGCCGCCTCCGCGCGCGGTGTGCCCCTGTACGAGCACATTGCCACCATCAACGGCACGTCCGACTACTCCATGCCGGTACCGATGATGAACATTCTCAACGGCGGCGAACACGCGGACAACAACGTCGACATCCAGGAGTTCATGGTGCAGCCGGTGGCCGCACCGACCTTCGCCGAGGGATTGCGCGCCGGCGCCGAAATTTTCCACCAGCTCAAGAAAGTGCTCGCCTCGCGCGGTCTGAACACCGCGGTGGGCGATGAGGGCGGCTTCGCGCCGAACCTGCCTTCGAACGAGGCCGCGCTGGAAGCCATCGCGGAGGCCGTTGGTAACGCCGGCTACAAGCTGGGCAAGGACATCACCCTGGCACTCGACTGCGCCGCGTCCGAATTCTACAAGGACGGCATTTACGACCTGGCCGGTGAAGGCAAGCAGTTCGACAGCGCGCAATTCTGCGATTATCTCGCGGACCTCTCCGCGGCCCATCCGATCATTTCCATCGAGGACGGCCTGGACGAGTCGGACTGGGACGGCTGGAAACTGCTTACCGACAAAATCGGCGACAAGGTGCAGCTGGTGGGTGACGACCTGTTCGTAACCAACACGAAGATTCTCAAGGAAGGCATCGACAAGGGCGTGGCCAACTCCATCCTGATCAAGTTCAACCAGATCGGCAGCCTCTCCGAGACGCTCGACGCCATCGCCATGGCCAAGGCGGCCGGTTACACCGCGGTCATCTCACACCGCAGCGGTGAAACCGAAGACACGACCATTGCCGACCTTGCAGTTGCCACCAGTGCAGGCCAGATCAAGACGGGTTCGCTGTGCCGTTCTGATCGCGTGGCCAAGTACAACCGCCTGCTGCGTATCGAGGCGGAGCTGGGCGGCAAGGCGCCGTACCGCGGGCTCGCCGAGTTCGCCGGACGTTGATCCGACGCCATGCGCTGGTTGTTCGCAATTCTGCTGGCGCTGGCACTGGTGATGGCCTACCGGTTGCTGTTCGCGCCGGGCAGTATCGCCGAGCAGCGTCGCCTCCAGACGCGGGTTGAGGAGCAGTCCGCGATCAACGCCGACCTGCGCGAGCGCAACGCCGCGCTCGAGCGCGAGGTGCTGGAGTTGAAGAGCGGCCAGAAGGGAGTCGAGCAGCGGGCGCGCGAAGAACTGGGCCTGGTACGTGAGGGTGAAGTCTTCTACCAGGTTGTCGAGCCGTCATCGGCCCGCCCGGCGGAGGAAACGCCGTGACGGCATCCGAAGCCTGCTGGGGCGTTCTGCCCGCGGCCGGTATCGGTGCGCGGATGGGCGAGTCACTCCCCAAACAATACCTGCGCGTGCAGGGCGCTACCCTGCTTGAGCACAGCCTGAGATCCCTGTTGGCAGATTCCCGTATCAGCCACGTGGCGGTTGCACTTCATCCGCAGGACGAACACGCCGCGAGTGTGGCGCTGCTCGATGATGCCCGGGTGATCAAGACTGTGGGCGCAGATCAGCGCGCCGGGTCGGTGCTGGCCGGATTGCTGGCGTTGCAGGCGTTGGCCGCGGAGCGCGACTGGGTCCTGGTGCACGATGCGGCGCGCCCCTGCCTGCGCCGGGATGAACTGTCGCGCCTGATCGATCAGGTTATGCAATCGGAGGTGGGCGGTCTGCTCGCCGAGCCGGTGGTCGATACCGTCAAGCGGGCCGACCGCGACGGGCGCGTCCAGGGAACGCTGGATCGCACTGGCCTGTGGCGGGCGCAGACCCCGCAGATGTTTCGCTACGGCGAACTGGTGGCGGCCCTGCGCCAGGCGCAGGACAGCGCATCGGCAATCACCGACGAGGCATCGGCGATGGAACTGGCCGGCCATCCGGTGCAGATCGTCGAGGGAGTTTCGAGTAATCTCAAGGTCACCGTGCCGGACGATCTGGCGCTGGCCGGTTGGTACCTGGCTCGGGAATAAACGGGGGAAGAGCATGCAGCTGCGAATAGGGCACGGCTACGATGTCCACCGCTTCGGCCCCGGTAATTCCGTGGTCCTCGGTGGCGTCACCATCGAACACACGCACGCGCTCGAGGCGCACTCGGACGGCGATGTATTGCTGCACGCGCTGTGCGATGCGCTGCTCGGTGCGATCGCGGCGGGCGATATAGGTCACCACTTTCCCGATACCGACGCGGCAAATGCCGGTATCGACAGCCGGGTCCTGTTGCGCCGCGTCGTTGAGCTGCTGGACGGGGCCGGCTGGCAGGTGGCCAATATCGACAGCACCGTCATCGCCCAGGCGCCCCGGCTGGCAGCGCACATCGACGCCATGCGCGACAATATCGCCGCCGACCTCGGCGTCTCGCGCGAGGCCGTTAACGTGAAGGCCACCACGACCGAGCGGCTCGGGTTTACCGGTCGCGGGGAAGGGATCGCCGCGCACGCCGTCGTGCTGGTGCAGCGCAGCTGACGGACAGCGCCGACAGCGTACCCCGGTGGCCCGGGACGATGCCGGCGCTTCCTGCGACCGCTTTGTTGCGCGCGCGTCCGGAGGATTTTGACGTCACCGAGGTGCTGGGATTTGAACCCTCGGGAGAGGGCGAGCACGTCTTCCTGTTCCTGGAAAAACAGACGCTGAACACGCAGGATCTGGTGCAGCGCATCGCCCGCGCCAGCGGTGTCGAAGCGCGGCATATTGGCTTCTGCGGCATGAAGGACCGCAATGCCGTCACCCGCCAGTGGATGAGCGTCTGGATGCCCGGAATGGCCGAGCCCGACTGGGATGTTCTGGAGTCCGATGGCCGGGTGCGCGTGCTGCAGCGCACGCGCCACCTGCGCAAGCTCAAGCGCGGTGTGCACCGCGGCAACCGTTTCCGCCTTACGCTGCGCGCGGTCACCGGCGATCGTGCGGGGCTCGAGGCAGCGCTGGAGCGGGTGCGCGTTGCCGGGGCGCCCAATTATTTTGGTGAACAGCGCTTTGGCCGCGACGGTTCGACGCTGCGCGAGGCGCGGCGCGCGGCCGAGCGCGGTCAGCGGCTGGGCCGACTCAAGCGCCAGCGTTGTTATTCAGCCCTGCGCGCCTACCTGTTTAACGAAATGCTCGCGCAACGTGTTCGCGAGGGGACCTGGTCGACACCGCAACCGGGCGATGTCTGCGTGTTGCAGGGCACGCGCAGCGTGTTCGTCTGTGAGGTGCCCGATGCAGCGATGCAGGCCCGGGCAACTGCCGGTGACGTGCACCCGGCGCTGCCGTTGTGGGGTGTTGGCGGACTGCGGCCCGACGACATCACCTGGCAGGCATTGCAGCAGGCAGTGGCGGCGGATGCCGGGCTGTGCCATTACCTGGAAAGGGCCGGCCTGGCGCTGGCGTGGCGTCCGACACGGCTCATGCCGGATGACTTTTGCTGGCAGTTTTGTGATGATGACAGCCTGCAATTGACCTTCGCACTCGGTGCTGGCAGTTACGCCACCGCACTACTGGGGGAGGTCGTGCACTGTGATGTGCACCAAGCTGTGCACAACGAAGAGGAAAGGCACCCAAGTGGCTCTGGTTCTGAATAAAATCGATGTCGACGGTATCGGCATGACGTCGCGCCGTACGCGTGAACGACTCATCGCCCGGCTCCAGGACCAGGGCATACGCAACTCGGATGTGCTCGACGTGATCCGCGATACACCGCGGCATATATTTCTCGACGAGGCGATGGCGCACCGCGCGTACGAGGACGTGGCACTGCCCATCGGTTTTCAGCAAACCCTGTCGCAACCCTACATCGTCGCGCGCATGACCGAGCTGTTGCTTGAGGCCGGCCCGCTGTCGCGCGTGCTGGAAATCGGCACCGGGTCCGGCTACCAGACCGCCATCCTGGCGCAACTGGTTGAGGAGGTGTACAGCGTGGAACGGATCAAGCCGCTGCAGCAGCGCGCCCGCCAGCGCCTGCGGCGCCTCAAGCTGCGCAACGTGCACATGGCCCACGCCGATGGCGGCCTGGGCTGGGCCGAGCGTGGCCCGTTTGACGGTATCCTCGCCGCCGCGGCGCCGGAGCGCATTCCCGAGCAGTTGCTGACCCAACTGGCCCCCGGCGGTCGGCTGGTGATGCCGGTCGGCGGGCAGGAGCAGCACCTCTACCGGGTCACGCGCACACCGGAAGGTTTTGTCGAAGAAGTCATCGAAGCGGTGCGCTTCGTGCCGCTGCTGTCAGGCACGCAAAGGTAGCGCGCGTGTCCTCGCTGGGTATTTTCCTGCGCGGGCTGTTGATGGGGGCCGCCGACATCGTGCCCGGGGTTTCCGGCGGGACGGTGGCGTTTATCACCGGCATCTATGACCGGCTGCTCAACAGTATCCGCTCGGTGGATATCTACTTTGCCCGCCGCGTTCTGCGCGGCGATGCTCAACAGCCAGCCGCTCGGGTTCTACGCCCCC
>CAYGOX010000317.1:0-4477 GCA_964351485.1 uncultured Halioglobus sp. | reverse complement strand
CAGCGCAAGGGGCTGGAGGATGACTGGCAGGAAATCATCGACGCGCCGCTGGATAACCGCAACCACAAGATGCGGTTTGTCTCCCGGCAGGAACTGCGCAGCGGCCTCTACCTGCCGGCGCATTTCTACGCACTGATCGAAAACCGGCAGGCCGATGATCACAACCATACGCTGGTGGAACACCAGCGCTTCATGGCGCAGACACTGGCGCCGTTCAGCGCCATCGCGGCGCGCAATCCTTTCAGTCAGTATCCAAGGGCCTACACCGAGGAGGAACTGGCGCTGCCGACCACGCGCAATTACCCGATCAGCCTGCCCTATACGAAATGGCTGATCGCCCAGGATGCGGTAAACCAGGGCGCCGCCCTGGTGCTGACCAGCGTGGGCTATGCGCGCGAACTGGGCATTGATCCCGCGCGCTGGGTCTATATTCGCGCCCACGCGTATGGCACGGACATCCCGCTGTCGCAGCGGCGCGACCCGGCCACGTCACAGGTCATGACAGCGGTGCTTCAACAGACGCTGCAGCGCGGCGAGTGCACCGTCGACGACCTGGATATGCTCGACATCTACAGCTGTTTCCCCTGCGCCGTCCACGCCGCCTGCGACGCCCTGTCGCTGCCGACCGACGGCAGCCGACCCCTGACCGTAACGGGCGGACTGCCCTACTTCGGTGGCCCGGGCAACAACTACACCATGCACGCCCTGGCCGAAATCGCCATCCGCCTGCAGTACCAGGACGCGGAGCAAACGGCGATGGTAACCGCCAACGGCGGCATGCTCTCCAAGCACGCCGCTGTACTGCTGACCAATGCGACCGATGCCGCTGCAAAGATGGACTGGCGCGAACCGCGGGCCGCGCTGGACGCCGCAACGTCTGATGGCCTGCCCTACGCGGCGGCCCCGGAGCGCGGCGAGGTGTTGAGCTATACGGTGATCGTGGGCCGCAACGCGCCCGACACCGCGATAGTGCTGGGGCGCACCGCCGAGGGCGAGCGCTTCCTGGCCAAATCGCAGGACGAGGCGACCTGCGCCGCACTGCGCCTGCACAACCCCATCGGCCGCTCGGTCACGCTCACCACCGAAGAAGCCACCCACACCTTCACGCTGGACGCGCACTAGGCCTCGGGCGGGGACTTACCTACAGTGGCAGGCCGCCAACGGCGCCGTTGATCGACCCCTCGTCGTTGTAGGCGCGCATCAGCAGATCGGCGATACGCATCTGGTGGACCTCGTCGGCGCCGTCGGCAAAGCGCGCCCAGCGCGCCTGCTGCAACATTCCCGACAGCGGTGAGTCGGTGGAATAGCCCAGCGCGCCGTGGACCTGTACGGCCCGGTCGCACACCCGCCACAGGGTATTGGCCACGTGGTGCTTGGCCATGGAGACTTCCTGTTTGAAGTCCATCCCGTTCTCGATCTTGTAGGCGGCGTGTAACACCATCAGCTTGCCGGCATAGAGTTCCATGGCGCTGTCGGACATCATCCACTGGATGCTCTGCTTTTCGCTCAGGAGCGAACCGTGGGCAAAGCGGTTCTGGGCCCGCTCGATCAGCATTTCCAGCGCGAGTTCAATTTCGCCGATCCAGCGCATGCAGTGCGCCAGCCGTGCCGGCCCCAGCCGTACCTGGCCCAGTTTGTGGCCTCCGCCGCGCTCACCGAGCAGGTTCTTGCCGGGCACGCGGACGTCGTTGTAGCGAATCTCGCAGTGATTGTGGCTGCCGGCCATGGTTTCGATATCGCGCACCAGCTCGAAACCCGGCGAATCACAGTCGACGATGAACGCGCTGTTGCGCGCCTGGGGGATCGCGGCGTCGGGATCGGTGCGCGCGATCACGATGGCAAAACCCGCACCGCGCGCGCCGGAGGTAAACCACTTGTGGCCGTTGATGATCCAGTCGTCACCGTCGGGGACAGCGGTGGTCTGGATGAGGGTCGGATCGGAACCGGCCACCTCCGGCTCGGTCATGGAAAAGCAGGAGCGCACCTCGCCCTCCAGCAGCGGCTGCAGGTAACGCTCGCGCTGGTATTGCGTGGCGAAGTGATACAGCGTGTGCATATTGCCTTCATCGGGCGCATGCGCATTCAGGATATAGGGGCCGTAGGGCACCTTCGCCGCCTCCGCCGCAACCGCCGCCAGCGCGGTGACGCCCAGACCCATGCCGCCCGCGTCCTCGGGCATGTGCGGCAGCCAGAAGCCCTGCGCCTTCGCCTGTGTGCGCAGTCCCTTCACCAGGGCGGTCCAGTCCTCGCGGGTCGCCGAGGTGTCTTCGCGCAGTGCGCGGTACTGCGCCTTGACCGTGTCGTGCATGAAGGCACGGATGCGCTGGCGCGCCTGTTCGACCTCCGGGCTGAACGTGAAATCAATCGCCATACTGTTCCCCTACAGTTCCGAACACAGGTGGCCGCCGTCCACGGCGAGCGTGGAGCCGGTCATCATCGACCCGGCCTCCGAAGCCAGCAGCAACAACGGCCCGTTCAGTTCGTGCAGCTGGCCGGTGCGTCGCTGCGGGATTCGCTTGATGAGGGCCTGTCCCTCCTTCGTCTGGAACCACTCCTCGTTCATGGCGGTTTTGAAGTAGCCCGGGCACAGCGCGTTCACGCGGATGTCATGCCGGGCGAGTTCCAGCGCCGCGGCCCGCGTGAACTGCGCGACCGCCGCCTTGGACGCCGCGTAATTGGTCAGCGCCTTCTGCACCCGCTCGGCCAGAATGGAGGCGATATTCACCACACTGCCACCCACCCCGGCGTGAATCATGCGCCGGGCGCATTCGCGCGTGACATAGGCCACCCCGGTCAGGTTCGTGTCGACCACGCGGTGCCAGTCGTCGTCGGACAGGTCCACCAACAGCCCCGGGACGGAGATCCCCGCGTTGTTGACGACCACGGTGACCACACCCAGAGTGCGCTCGACCTGGTCGAGGGCGTCGGCCACACTGCTGCTGGAGGTGACATCCATGGTCACCGCCACGGCCTCACCGCCGGCCGCATTGATCTGGTCGGCCACCTCGATAATGAGGTCGGTGCGTCGGGCAGCGAGCACCACACGGGCCCCGGCCTGGGCCAGCACCGGCCCGAAGTGTCGTCCAAAGCCGCTCGATGCGCCTGTCACCAGGGCGACCTTGCCCGCCAGCGAAAAGGGTTTTAAGAGTTCTTCCACCTTGATATCCCGATCTGATTTCCAATGAGCAGACGATAGTAACAGCCCGCCAGCGCAGCGACAGCCCGACAAACTGTAACCTGCGCTTTACGTAGCGCAGATAAAATCCGACACTGAACAGGCGAGAGCTTTAACCAACAGGATATTCGTGTGACTCAAAGCGTCGAACTGCCGCGATCGGTAACCAGCCTCCCCATAAACACTGTCGCGCTGCTCAGTGCCGTGGCCACGCTGGTCATCCTGGTGACGGTAGGCGCCGCCATTCCGGCAACCACGGCCGCCTGCCTGCTGATCGTCTCTTACGCCGTCCCCGCAGTGGCCCTGGAAAGCCTCTACCTGCGCCGGAACACACCGCCGACCAAGGCCGATTACCGCCCCACCACCGATCATATTGTCACCAAACTCCTGGGGCTTGCCGGGACCCTGGGCCTGGCGCTCTTCGTCTACTGGCTATTCCCGGAGTACCGTGGCGATTTCTACAACAACTACTACAACACGCTGCGCAGTATCGCGCCTGCATTCGCCCTGCTCAGCGTGCCCTACGTTCTGTGGGTGGATCGGAAATACGGCGGCGAGCGCGACGGTTACTGGCACATGGGCCAGCTACTGCGGCTGCGCCTGGACACGGTAGATTTCGCAGTCATCTGGCAACACCTGCTGGGCTGGCTGGTGAAGGTGTTTTTCCTGCCACTGATGTACACCTACCTGATCAGCAAGATCGGGTATTACCGTGGCGTCGATTTTTCCACGGTATTTGCAAGTTTCAAGGCCTTTTTTGACTTCACATTGCAAAGCCTGTTTTTCCTCGACCTCCTCATCGCCTGCGTAGGCTACGCGATGACCTTCAAGGCGACCGATTCACACATCCGATCGACCGAGCCCACCCTGCTGGGCTGGGTCGCGGCACTCATATGCTACCAGCCGTTCTGGTCATTCATTTCCGCGCAATATATCGACTATGAGACCGGCAAGGGCTGGGGCGCGTGGTTCTGGGATTACCCGGTCATCTATTCCGTATGGGGCAGTACCATCCTGATCCTGACCGCCATCTACGCCCTGGCTACCCTGTGCTTCGGCATCCGCTTTTCCAACCTTACCCATCGCGGCATACTCACCAACGGGCCGTACCGCTACTGCAAGCACCCGGCCTACGTGAGTAAAAACCTGTCGTGGTGGCTGATCTCGATGCCGTTTATGATCAACACGGAAATCTCCGAGGCGCTGCGCCACACGCTGCTGCTGGTGCTGCTCAACGGCGTCTACCTGCTGCGCGCCCGGACCGAGGAGCGACACCTGTCCGCCGACCCGGTGTACCGCCAG
>CAYGOX010000316.1:0-4480 GCA_964351485.1 uncultured Halioglobus sp. | reverse complement strand
CTCGACGACAGCAGCAAGCTCGGTGCGCGCAGCAACATTATCGTGTGCCCGCTGGACGAGGTCGACATGCTTAGCACCGACGCCGGCATCCGCGACGCCGACCGAATGCTGTTCGAGCGAGCAGGGGTGGAGGTGGTGATCGCCCACGCCGACGACGAGACCCAAATTCCGCAATGACAACACGCGCCTAATCATAAGAAGAGGAACAGGCATGAACCAGAACACCGCAAGCCCCGTGGACCCGGTCCTGTCCGGGGATTTCGACCACGCGCCGGTCACCCCGGACAAGCTGCTGAGCGCCCGGCATTTTGCTGCCAGCTACGCGGGCGAGCACGTCGCCGGCACCGAATTTGTTGTCGGCGCCATGTTCGTCGCCTGGGGTGTGTCGACCAGCGCCGTCATCGGCGGGCTCGTCCTGGGGAACCTGCTGGCGGTGCTGAGCTGGGCGCTGGTGTGCGCGCCGATCGCCACCGACACGCGTCTCACCCTGTATGCCTACCTGGAAAAAATCGCCGGCAAGGGCGTCATTCGCATTTACAGCGTGATCAACGGCATTTTCTTCTGCGTACTGGGCGGCGCAATGATTACCGTCTCGGCCTCCGCCGTGCGCATCCTGTTTGATATCGCACCGCAGCTGAACTGGTACCCGACCAGCGCCGCCTTCGTGGCAGTTGCGCTGGTGGTCGGCGCGGTGGTGGTCGCCATCGCGGTGCGTGGTTTTGCCATCGTCGCGCGTTTCGCCGAGGTGTGTGCGCCGTGGATGATCCTGATGTTTGCCGCCGGTGCGCTGGCCATGTGGCCGGTGCTTGCGGCGAACGTCTCGCTGTCGCCCTCGGACGGTATCCTCGACGCGCTGTGGGTCGTGGGCGATGCCTATATCTGGGTGGAAAACCCCGCCAGCACGATGACGATGTGGCACGTGGCGGCGTTTGCGTGGATCTGTAACCTGCCGATGCACATCGGCATGTCGGACATGACCGTGCTGCGCTTTGCCCGCCGGACAAGCTACGGCTACTTCTCGGCGCTGGGCATGTACATCGGCCATTTCGGTGCGTGGGTTTTTGCCGGGATCATGGGCGCGGGCGCAGCTGCTCTGCTCATGAGCGGTATCGAACAGCTCGACCCCGGCGAGGTGGCCTACCAGGCGCTGGGCTCGGCCGGTATTCTCGCGGTGATCATCGCGGGGTGGACCACGTCCAACCCCACCATCTACCGCGCCGGGCTGGCCTTCCAGTCGCTGAACCCTGCCTGGGATCGCACGCGGGTCACGATTGTCACCGGCATCATTACCACGATCCTCGCCTGTTTCCCGTTTGTGTTTTCACGCCTGATGGATTTTCTCGGGCTCATGGGGCTGCTGCTGGCGCCGGTGGGCGCGGTTATCGTCGTCGAGCACTGGCTGTTTCCGCGCCTGGGTCTGCAGCGCTACTGGTCGCGCGATCGCGGTCAGTACACCAACCGGGCAGCACTGCTGGCCTGGGGTGCGGGCCTGGCGGTCGCCCTGGTGGCCAACCAGCTGGGCCTGCACCTGTTCTTCCTGCTCGTACCGGCGTGGCTGACGGCGGCCGTGGTCTACGTGATCGCGGCCCGCATACAGGGGGCGGCGGCTGAGCCGTCGCCGCAGGCTGTGGCCGAGCGCGCGGCCGAACTGGAGCGCCGGCAGGCGGAGGTGAGCGCGATCCCGGCCGTGGTCTCGGCCCGGCAGGGTGTGGCGCTGCAGTTGCCTGGCTCAGCCTGTTGGTTTGCGCGGGTCTGGCTTTTGCCGCCTTCAAGGGGATGGACCTGGCAACGCTGCGCACCTGGCTGATCCTGCCTTCGGTGTTGTACCTGCTCAGCGCCACGTACTGGGTCGGCGCCAAGGAAGCGGGGGAAGCGCGCGGGTGAACCGCTGCTGTGCGGTGCTCGATGTCGGCAAGACCCATGTGAAGTTGCACGTGGTCGACAGTGCGCTCACCAGCCTGTTCTCGCGCAGCACCACCAATCGCGTCATCGACGCGCAACCTTATCCGCACTATGACGTCGACGCTCTCTGGGACTGGTTTTGCGCTGTGCTGCGCGAGGCCAGCGCCGCGTTTGAAATCGAGCGCCTGGTGGTGACCACCCACGGTGCCACTGCGGCGCTGGTTGATCCCGCGGCCGGCCTGTCGGGCCTGGCCCTGCCGGTCATGGATTACGAATTTGGCGCGCCGGGCGACGAGGCCGGTTACGCGGCGGTACGCCCCGATTTTGCAGACACGTTTTCACCGGCACTGCCCGATGGCCTGAACCTGGGTCGCCAGCTGTTCTGGCAGCAGCTTCACTGCAGCGAGGGCTGGCAGCGCGCGCGTTATATCCTGCCCTATCCGCAGTACTGGGTGTGGCGCCTGACCGGCGTGGCCTGCGCGGAGGTGACGTCCTGGGGCTGTCACACCGACCTGTGGGCGCCGCGTCATGGCCACTACAGTGGATTGGTGGATGCACTCGCGATACGGGACAAGCTGCCGCAGCGGGTGGACGCCGACGCTATCGTGGGCACAGTCACCGAGGAAGTGGCGGTGCAAACCGGGCTGGTGCCGGGCTGCGAGGTGGTTGCGGGGCTGCACGACAGTAACGCCAGTTACCTGCGCTATCTTGCACGCGGCGATGCGCCGTTCGCCGTCCTGTCCACCGGCACCTGGGTGATCTGCCTGGCTTCGGCTGCATCACTGGAACAACTCGACGAGACGCGCGACATGCTCGCCAATGTCGACATCCATGGTGCGCCCGTAGCCAGCGCGCGTTTCATGGGCGGCCGCGAATTCGCCGCTATCTGCACGCTGCTGGACAGCGATCCCGACGCGGCCTTTACCGGTGCGGACCTGCAACAACTGGTGGACGACGCGGTTTACGGGGTGCCCGGTGACAGAGGCGGCCGCGGGCCCTTTGGCGGGAGCGGGGGGGAGGTGGGCGGTGCGGCCGTCGGCGGCGCCGCGCTGGCCAGCCTGTACTGCGCGCTGCTGGCCGACCATGTGCTGGACCTGCTGCAACACACTGGCGACGTGATCATCGAGGGCGCCTGGCTGCGCAACCCGCTGCTGTGCGCGGTGCTGGCCCAGCTCCGGCCGGGGCAGGCGCTGTGGTTGTCCGCGGACGAGACCGGGACGGTCACCGGCGCGGCGCAGCTCGCACTGGGAGTCGCCGATGCAGGCGTGCCGCTTGAGCGCGTCGTGCCGTCTTCACTTCGCGGCCTGCAGGCGTACCGCAGTGCGTGGCGGCAGCGCATTGCCGACGCAAATCATCCTGTGCTTTGATCCTGGGAAGAAACACCATGAACCGACTGCTGAAGTTTGTCTCGCGCCTGCTGCTGGTGCTGCTGGTGCTGGTCCTGTTCGGCGCCGCGCTTGTGCTGTACAAACTGCATTCGCTGGGTACGACGCCGCTGGCGCCGGAGCCGGCGACCCCGCTGCTCGACTGGCAGCGTCCATTGCCGGCAGCCCCGGCCGGCCCGGCGCCGTGGGAGCAGCGCGCGCTGGCCGACCAGGCGGCGCTGTTTGACGCTGCGACCTATCGCGCGCCCCCGCGCGAGTACGGACCCTGGACGCGCTGGTGGTGGCCCGGCAACGTGGTCAGTGCCGCCGAACTGGAACGGGAGATGGCCCTGTTCGCAGCGCACGGGTTTGGCGGGGTGGAGATCCAGGCGATCGGCGCCGATGTCAGCGCCATCGACAAGGCCGATCCGCGCTGGTCGGAGCACGGCTGGGATTCACCGGCTTACTACGCCAACGTGCGCACGGTGCTGGACGCCGCCACGTCACTGGGCATGCGCGTGGATCTGACCGCCGGCTCGGGCTGGCCTTCCGGCGGTCCGCACGTGGGACTCGAGGACGGCATGCAGTCGCTGGTTCACGGGGAGCGCATCGTGCGTGGCCCCGGTGAGTTTGACGGTCTGCCGCCCGCGCCGCGCATGCCGGTGCACTGGCGGGTGCTGAGCTGGCTCAACCTGTTTATGCCCATGGGGTCGTTCGTGGCGGATCACGCCGAACTCCTCACGGTCACCGCCAGTCGCGTGGAGGAGAACGGGCGCAGCGCCAACCCGATCAATATCCGCGACCAGGTCAGGCTCGACCCGGACAGTCGTATCGCGCTCGACACCTACCTGGACGAGGACGGGCATCTAAGCTGGACGATTCCCGAGGGCGAATGGGCGATCACCGCTTTTTACCGCGTGCCCGGCGGCGCCACCGGTATGGCCGCACTGCCGCAGGCCACCTACGTGGTGGACCATTTTGACAGTGCGCGCCTGAATGCCCATTACAACTACCTGTTCCGTCCCGACACGGGGCTGGCAGACTATTTTGGCGGCGCGTTGCGCGGCATCTTCAACGATTCCTTTGAATTCAAGGAAGAGCGCCTGTGGCCGCGCGACCAGTTCGCGTTTTTTGAAGAGCGCAGCGGCTACGACCCGCGCCCCTGGATGCAGGGTGTGGTGCAGACCGGGCACGATTTTGCCCTGTATCACTGG
>CAYGOX010000315.1:0-4497 GCA_964351485.1 uncultured Halioglobus sp. | reverse complement strand
CCCCGGAATTAGCTCATGAAGCTGCCGCCGCCGTCGACGGAGAGGGTGCAGCCGGTGATGTAGGCGGCGTCGGGGCCGCTGAGGAAGACGGCGGTGCGGCCGATGTCCTGCTCGGCTTCGCCGAAGCGCGGGATGGACAGGCTGCGAAAGACGAACTTCTCCAGTTGCTCCTCGGTCAGCCCGCCGAAATGCTCGTTGGACGCCTCGGTGTTCACCAGCGGGGCAATGCAGTTGACTGTGATGCCCTGCCGCCCCCACTCGCGCGCGGCGGCGCGGGTCAGCGCCGCGACGGCGCCCTTGGAGGCGATGTAGGGGGCCATACCCGGAATACCCTGAATCTCGGACGCCGACCGCAGGTTGATCACCCGCCCGTCACCTTTGAGGTGCTCAAAGCAGGCACGCATGAAGTACAGGCTGGCGCGCGGGCCGGTATCGAAAGACAGGTCGATGTCCTCGTCCGCCAGCTGCTCAATTGGAACGTTGATGTGCGCGGCGATGGCATTGTTGACCAGGATATTGACGCCGCCCAGGGCCTGCACACACTCCGCCACGGCCCTGTTCACCTGTTCGGAGCGTCGGATGTCACACTCGATCGCCACTGCCTGGGCGCCGCGCGCCGTCACCTGGCGCATAGTTTCGGCGGCGCCCTCGGTGTCGATGTCGACCACCGCGATGCTCGCACCTTCTCCGGCCAGCGCCAGCGCGATGCCGCGACCGACACCACCCGCGGCGCCGGTGACCAGTGCGACTTTGTTATCCAGTATGCCCATTTATCCTCTCTCCCGACAAAAATAGTGCAAACTATGTGAAAACGATAAACGCGAGATGTCAATCATGAAACGGTTACTTGAAGATAAGGTGGCCCTGGTCACCGGCGGCGGCAGCGGCATTGGCGAGGCCACGGCCAGGGTGTTTCACCAGGACGGCGCGAAGGTCGCCATCATCGACCGCAATCTGGAATCCGCACAGCGCGTGCAACAGGAGATCGAGGCCGCCGGGGGCGACGCCATCGCCCTGCACGCCGACGTCTCCCGCGAAGAGGAAGTCGAAGCTGCTCTGGCAGCCATTGTCGATCACTACGGCGCCCTGCATTGCGTCTCCAACAACGCGGCATTCGGAGGTGGCTTCAAGGGTGTCACGGATTGGACATCCGATGAATGGGAGCGGATCAACAACATCACCCTCAAAGGCGTCTGGTATTGCCTGAAACACCAGATGCCGTTAATTGAGCAGTCCGGCGGCGGGGCGGTGGTCAATATCTCCTCACTCGGCGCGGTCCGCGGCGAAGCAAAAATGGCGCCCTACAGCGCGGCGAAAGGCGGCGTGATCTCGCTCACCCTCACGGTTGCCGCCGAGTATGCGCAGCGCGGCATCCGCGTCAACGCAGTTGCCCCCGGCGGCATCCGCACACCGGCCATCGAGGGCTATTTCAGGGCGATCCCCGAAGACCGCGAGCCCACCATCGCCACCCACGCCATGCGCCGTCTGGGCGAGCCTCACGAAGTGGCCGACGCCGTGAGCTACCTGCTCAGCGACCGCGCCTCATTCATTACGGGGCACGTGCTGCATGTCGACGGCGGGATCACGATCAATCCCCACAACCTGTAGACACGCCTACTGCTGCGCGCGCCGATATCGCATAATGCGCTGACGCAACAACCCGGGCGAGGTGGGCATGAAACGCAGAACGGTGATGACGGCGGCCCTGCTCGGGCTCGCCGGTGGCGCGCTGATGAAACCGCGCGACCGCGGCGTGAATCACACGCCGTATTTCGAATCGGTGAGCCGCGCGCTGCACGATGCCGGCCTGGCGACCCCGACCCGGGTGGTGGACCTGGACCTGTTGCGCCGCAACATCAGCACGTTGCAGGGCCACATCAACGGGCGCTACGACTACCGCATCGTCGCCAAGTCGCTGCCGGCCCCCGAGATGCTCGCGTTCGCCATGGCCGAGGCCGGCACCGACCGCCTGATGCTGTTCCACCAGCCGTTTATCAACGCCGTCGCCAATCACTTTCCCGCTACCGATATCCTGCTGGGCAAACCCATGCCGGTGGCGGCAGCGGATCGTTTCTACACACAGCACCGCGCCAACGGTTTCCAGAGCGACCGACAACTCCAGTGGCTGCTCGACACACCCCAGCGCATTGCGCAATACGGCGAACTCGCGCGCCAGCGCGGGATTGAGATGCGCGTGTCACTGGAAATCGACGTCGGCCTGCACCGCGGCGGCGCCCGCGATCGCGAGGCGCTTGCGCAGATGCTGGCGGAACTGGCGCGCTGGCCCGAACTGCACTTCGCCGGCCTGATGGGCTACGAGCCGCACATCGTCAAGGTACCGGGTAACGTCGAAACCTACCGCGACCGCGCCATGACGCAGTACCGCATGTTTCTCGACGACGCGCGCGCGCACTTTGGCGAGCGCTGGCCGGCGAACGTCACTCTGAATTCCGGCGGCAGCGGCACCTACCAGCTGTACGGCGACGGCGAATACCCGATGAACGAACTGGCGGCCGGTTCCTGCCTGGTGCAGCCGACCGACTTCGACGGCCCGACCCTGGCCGATCACCAGCCCGCCGCGTTCATCGCCGCCCCGGTGCTCAAGGCCCGCGACTACTTCGAAACCGCCGGCATCAACACGGGCCCGCTGCAAACCTGGTGGGACCCGAACAAGGCACAGACGTTTTTTCTCTACGGGGGCTACTGGAAGGCGCGGTCGGTGTCGCCCGAGGGCTTGAAGAACAACCTGCTGATGGGGCGCTCCACCAATCAGGAGGGCATGACCGGCTCACGCAGCATCAACCTGCAGCCGGGCGACTGGGTGTTCTTCCGCCCGACCCAGAGCGAACACGTCTTCCTGCAGTTCGGCGATATCGCGGTGTACGAGGGCGGTAAAATCACCCGGCGCTGGCCCATCCTGCGACAGGACGGGCTGGCCTGATCGTCAGCGCCCGAGCTGACCGTCGTCCACCTTGATCACCGTCCCGGTCACGCACTCGGAGGAGGGCGACACCAGAAACAGCAGGGTGGAGTCCATCTGCGGCGGTTCGCAGATGCGCTTGCGCGCGAAGTACTGCGACAAATCGCCGGTGCGCTCGAGCAGGTCCTCCACCATCTCCGAACGAAACGTCGCCGGCGCAATAGCATTCACGTTGATAAAGTACTTGGCCCACTCTGTCGCCATGGCCTCGGTCATACGCACGATCGCGCCCTTGGTCGTGGCGTACAGCGCCGAGGGAAATTGCGGCTGCACATCGTAGGCCGCCATCGAGGCGATGTTGATAATCCGGCCCGGCCGTCTTTCACGGATCAGTTTGTCGGCCACGGCGCAGCTGAGAATCCACGGCCCTTCCAGGTTGGTGTTCATGATGCTGTCGAACTGCGCATCGTCGATGCGCGTGGCGTACTGCGCGTCGGGAACGCCGGCGTTGTTGACCAGGATAGTGACGGTGCCCAATGCCTCCTCGGCCTGCGCCAGCCCCGCGCGAATCTGCGCGCGGTCGGTCATATCCATCACCACCGGCTCGCACTCGGCGCCGGCGGCGCGCAGTTCTTGCGCCAGCGCGTCCAGCCGTTCCCTGCGCCGCCCGGTGAAGGCGACTTTCGCGCCACAGGCGGCCAGGACGCGGGCAAAGCGCTGGCCCAGGCCCGAGGTCGCGCCGGTCACCAGCGCCACCTCGCCGCTCAAATCGATAGAAAAGTTGGGTGTGGGAAAGTTGGGTGTGAGATCGTCACTCATGGTCTTGCTCCGCTGGCTCAGCGATCCAGATCGCGAAAGGGGATGTTCTTGTCGTTGCGCGCTTCGCGGGGCAGCCCCAGGACGTACTCCGCCACGGTATTGCGCATGATTTCCTCGGTGCCGCCGGCGATGCGAATGCCCGGTGCGGTCAGCCACATCATCTGCATGAAACTGTACTCGTCGCCCAGCACCTCGTGGCCCAGCATGCCCTCGGGGCCGGCCAGTTCAACCGCGAAATCGGCGATATCGAGAATACCGCGCGCCGCTACCAGCTTGAGAATCGACATTTCCGGGCCCGGTTCCTCGCCCCGGGACAGCGCGGTTATGCCGCGCGAGATAATCAGGTCGACGCCTTTCTGGCTGAGGTAGGCATCGGCGATACGCGCTTTTACCACGTCGTTTTCCAATGCCGGCGCACCGTTCCAGCGGGCTTTGCCGGCGATCTTGATGAGAGTTTCGTGCAGCGTGGTGGGCAGCACGCCGCCGATCGACATGCGCTCGTGCATAAGGGTGCTGAGCATCACCGTCCAGCCCTGGTTCACCTCGCCCAGGCGGTGGGTGTCGGGAATGCGCACGTCCGACAGGAACACCTCGCAGAACTCGCGCTCCCCGGACATCTGGTGGATGGGGCGCGCGTCCACGCCCGCCGATTTCAGGTCGAGGATGAACATGGTCAGCCCCTTTTGCTTCGGCTGGTCCCAGTCGGTGCGCGCCAGCAAGATACCGTAGTCGCAGAAATGGGCGCCGGAGGTCCAGAC
>CAYGOX010000314.1:0-4526 GCA_964351485.1 uncultured Halioglobus sp. | reverse complement strand
TATTGAGTTTGTCGGGGCACAGACTGGCTCGCACGTCGTCGTGCAGAATCTCTGCGGCCGTTCCCGGCAGCGTTCCGAGTCCCGCCGCGCGCAGCCGGCGTAAAAACGCCGGCACGCTGATGCCCAACGTTGCAGCGCCCTGCCAGACTTCCAACGGCGAAAATGCGTGAATGTGCATCGCGGGTGTCACACTGCGCACAGTATGCACGATATCGAGGTAGGTCTGGCCGGTGTAATCGGGGTGAATCCCGCCCTGCATACACACCTCAGTAGCACCGCGCTCCCAAGCTTCGATACAGCGCTGTGCGATATCCTCGGCGCTGATGTCGTAGGGCCTGCCGCGCAGATTTTCGCTCTGCTTGCCCTTGGAAAAGGCGCAGAACTGGCACTTGAAGTAGCAGACGTTGGTGTAATTGATATTGCGGTTGACCACGTAGCTGACCACGTCGCCGTTGACCTGCTCGCGCATACGGTCCGCCTCGGCCACAACCACGGCGAAGTCCTCGCCGCGCGCTTCAAGCAACAGCGTGATATCGGCCTCATCCAGCGCGCCACCTTCCCAGCAGCGCTGGATCACCGCGGCGAGCGGTCCTTCGGGCGGCGTGACCACCGCATCGAGCAGGCAACGCTCTACCGGCGGTACCGCGCGCTCCTCGCCCGGCACCCAGTCATCGCGACGCGCAAGGCCGCTGGCATCGATCTGGGCGAGCACCGCCGGCCGCACCGGAGCCGACAACCACTGCTGCGGCTGTTGTGCGTAGCGCGGGTAGATGGTCAGGCGCTGTTCCAGAAACTTGCCGGCGGCGGCTGTTTCGGCCGCCAGTCGATCCAGGTGCGGCCAGGGCGCCTCGGGATTGACGTGGTCCGGCGTCAGCGGCGACACGCCACCCCAGTCGTTGATACCCGCCGCGACCAGTTGTTCGAGCACACCCGGGCTGAGATTCGGGGGCGCCTGGATGTTCATTGTCGGCCCGAAGATGATCCGGGCGACCGCCAGCGTCCACAGCAGTTCCTCGAGATCGGGCTCCGGCGCCTGCGCCATCAGGGTGCCCGGCTTGGCGCGGAAGTTCTGAACGATCACTTCCTGCAGGTGGCCGTACTGTGCATGACTGGCGCGCAGCGCGAGCAGCGATTCAATGCGTTCGCGCCGCGTCTCACCAATACCGATGAGGATACCGGAGGTAAACGGCACACCGGCCTGGCCGGCCAGATCCACGGTTTCGAGGCGTCGGCTAGGCACCTTGTTGGGCGATCCGTAATGCGGCATGCCCTTCTCGCACAAACGCTCCGAGGCGGACTCCAGCATGATACCCATCGAGGCGCTGACATCGCGCAGGCGGGCAATTTCCTCGGCGGTCATGCACCCGGCATTGATATGTGGCAGCAGGCCGGTTTCTTCCAGTACGCGACGGGCCACGTCTTCCACGTACTCCAGCGTGGTCGAGTAGCCCATCTGCGCCAGGGCCTCTCGCGCGGCGCGGTAGCGCAGTTCGGGTTTTTCGCCCAGGGTAAACAATGCTTCCTGGCAACCCTGACGGGCGCCCTCGCGGCACAGCGCAAGCACCTCCTCCACCGGCATGTAAATCTGTTCGAGTTTTTTCGGTGTCTGGGCGAAGGTGCAGTAATGACAGACGTCGCGACACAACTGTGTCAGGGGAATAAATACCTTACGCGAGTAAGTCACCAGATTGCCGTGACCAATATCGCGCAGCTCGCCGGCGCGGGCCACGAGCAGCTCAGTGTCGTCCACCGCAGCCAGGGCCAGCGCCTGGGCGTCGGTGGGCAGCGTCGCGGCCGGCAGTGTCGTCACCGCCAGGCGGGCTCCGAGCCCGGTGTCAGCCAGCAGGGCCGCTGTGTGCCCGCGCTTCGACGAGGACAGCACAGACAACAGGCGCTCCAGGTCGTCGGGTTCATCCACATCCAGCCCGATGCCTTCACGCTGCAGTACCGCAACCGAAACATCGGCGCGCTCTGCCCACGCCCTGTGTGCCGCGCAACTGTGCGCGCCAAAGGCGAAATTCGGGATATGAGCTGCGTCAAACGCGAGCAGGTTGGTGCCCAGACCATGGCGGTCCGTGCCAATCACCAGATCGTTGCTGGCCTGGCGCGCCGCCAGTACGGCGTTCAGGTCGTCAACATCCAGCAGCGGCAGGTCGGCGTGAAGCACCAGGAAGTCGACACTCCCCTCCTTCGCGGCCCGCTGGCAGGCAGCGCTGATCACCGGGTTCAGACCTTCAGCGCCCAGCGATTGTTCTGTCCAGTGCTCCGCCGCGTATCGCGCGGCAAGTGCCGGCGCCTCCGGATCGTCGCTCAGGAGCGTTACTCGCTCGACCTCAGGATGTGCCGACAACGTTTCGAGGACATCGTCGATCATGGCGCTCGCCAGCGCGCGGCGCTCCGCCGGACGCAACTGTCCTGCCAGCCGGGTTTTCGCCTCGGCCAGGTTCTTCAGCGGTACCAGTGCGTGTGTCACGGGATCACCCCGCCACCTGGCGCAACAGGCGCTCGGCCAGTGCCAGCTTGTCGGAACGCGTGGTCATGAGTGTGTTGGTGACGAAGGTCGCCACTCCCAGGTCTTCGACAGAAGGTGCTAGTGTAGCGTCAGTCTCGTCGAGAACGAAACAGTCGATCAGACCGGGATACCGTACCAGATAGTGTTGTGCTACCGCCTGGGCGGTCACCGGGACGGCCAGTTCGGCCATCATCTTGGCCGCGGGCCCCTTGATCGCGGCTCCACCGACGATGGGAGACACCACCACCACGGGCGCGCTATTGTCCCGCAGCGCCTGCCACAGCCCCGGCACCTGCAGCACCGGGTCGACACTGACAAACGGATTCGACGGGCAAATGATGACGGCGGCATAGTCATCGGCGGCCAGCGCCTGCATAGCCGACGCGCTGGGCGCCGCGTCTTGCAGTCCCTCAAAAGTGAAGCCGGTCACCACCGGCTCACACTGCGCTTTCACAAAATAGTGCTGGAACGGCAGTGGCCCTTCAGGCGTATGTACGGTGGTACGCACCGCGTTGTCGCTCATCGGCAGCACGCGGGCATCGATACCGAAAGCGCGCGCCAGATCCGCCGTCACCTCGGTTAGCGAGCGCCCTGCCGCCAGTTGCTGCGTGCGCCACAGGTGGGTCGCCAGATCGCGATCGCCCAGTCGAAACCAGGTGTCGCCGCCGATCACCGACAGGGCATCCATTGCCTGCCAGCTCTCGTCGGCAAGCCCCCAGCCACGCACCGGGTCGGCCAGCCCGCCGAGGGTATACAGCAGCGTGTCGACGTCCGGCGAAATATGCAGGCCCAGGTGCTCAAAGTCGTCCCCGGTATTGACCAGGACGTCGAGGGATTGCGGCGGCAGCGCATCGTACAGGCCGAGCGCGAGTTTGGCGCCTCCGACACCACCGGATACGGCGAGAATTTTTTTGCCGACGGCGATCATCGGAACATGTCCAGGGCCCGCTCGCGCAACAGCGCGGCCGAGCCGTCGCTGGACTGACCGAGCGCCATCCCGCGCGCCAGCACCACCGGGCTGGCCTCGGCGGCCTGCCCCATCACCAGCGACGCGCCGGCGGCCAGTTCGTCGGCTACTGCGGCTTCCGTGACTTCCAGCGTGTTGCCAAACAGGTCCTGCTCGCCGATCTGGTTGTACAGCGGCGCAATGCCGGCGCAGCCGATAGCGATGCCCAGCGTCCCATTGCGCCAGGCACGACCCAGGCTGTCGTTGATAATGATCTGAGGTGCCACACCGCAGACGTCGCGCAATCCGTCGCGCAAGCGCCGGGCAGACCCGTCAGGATCCTCGGGCAGGAGCAACACACGCGGGTCGGCGGGGTCGCTGGCGATATTGGAGCGGTCAATGCCGGCGTTGGCCAGCACAAACCCCAGTCGGTGTTCGACAATGATCACACCGGGCCGGACCCGCAGCACCTCCGCGCTCTCGCCCAGGATCAGCTCGACCAGGCGCGGATCCTTGTCCGCCCTGGCGGCGATATCCCGGGCGCGCTCACCGGGCGTGACCGAGGCCAGGCTCACGTAGCGGTTCTCTGCCTTGGAGATAATTTTCTGCGCGACCACCAGTACATCACCGGGTGCCAGTGTGATCGCGTTGTGTGCCAGCGACGCCCCGATCAGTGCGGCGAGGTCGTCGCCGGGTTCAACCAGGGGGAATTCGTCCAGCGCGAGCAGCTCGAGCCGGTGAGCCATCTAGTGCTCTTCGTCCAGCCCCGTGATCCGGATTCCCGCGTGACAGCTGTATTGCTTGTTGATGGTGATCAGGACCGAGGTGAGCGCCTCGGCAGCCGCCGCGTTATTGATCATGCCCGCGTGAAAGCCGCGCATGCCCGCCGCTTCAACCAGCTTGATCACCTCGGCACGGGCATCTTTCTTGTTGCCGCATACCAGCACATCGCAGTCAACGCCGCGCCCTTCCTGCAAGTGGGCCGCCGCCACGTTCTGAAACGCCGAAACCACCGCGACTTCCTCGCCGAGCAGTTCCTGCGCAATCTGTCCCGCACTGCCGGGCTCG
>CAYGOX010000313.1:0-4538 GCA_964351485.1 uncultured Halioglobus sp. | reverse complement strand
ACGCGGTTGAAGTACAGCTCAAAAATTTCTTCCTTGCTCAGCGCGCGTTCGATTTCGATGGCCAGGAGGATCTCGTTGAATTTGCGAATGAAGGTGCGGTCGAGGGTCAGGAAATAATTGCGCGCCACCTGCATTGTGAGAGTGCTGCCGCCCGAGCCCTTCTCGCCGGTCAGCACCAGTTCGGACACCGCGCGCGCCAGTCCCATGAAATCGATGCCGCGATGATTAAAGAAATTGTCATCCTCTGCCGCAAGCAGGGCATCGACGAACTGTTTTGGGATTTGTTCGAACTGCAGCGGGCTGCGTTTTTGCTCGCCGAACTGGCCGATCAACTGGTCGTCGCGCGTGTACACACGCATCGGTGTCTGGAGTTGTACATCGCGCAGTGTTTCGACGTCCGGAAGGTTCGGACTGAGGTACAGGTACACGCCCGCGAGCAGCCACACTGCACCGAGGAAAGCGAGCACGCCGAGGCGCAGAACGAAGCGAAGGAAGGCCATGGATCCCTTTTAAAAACAGGTGCTTATCGGGGCCGGCAACGGCGGCCAGAAGAGTGGGTTTGGTAATTATAAGCCTTTTTTGTGTTTGGATATATTTTCCACTGGGTATATCTTTTGATTAATGTATCGGTGCATAAAAATATCCTAAGTTAGTGATACTGATAGGGAAAAAAGTTGCTGGGGCTATTGGGGAAAAGGAAGGCGACGCAAGTCTTGGGGCTGGATATCAGCTCTACGACGGTGAAGTTGCTGGAGCTGAGCTACACAGGGGGCCGTTACCGCGTTGAGAGCTACGCGGTAAGTTCACTGCCGCTCGATGCGGTCATCGAAAAAAGCGTCAACGACGTCGAAGGCGTGACAAACGCCGTCCGGACGGTCGTTGCGCAGTCGCGCACCAAACTCAAAAATGTCGCCGCCGCCGTGGCTGGCTCGTCTGTCATCACGAAGATGATCGACATGCCCGACGGACTGAGCGAAGACGACATGGAAACCCAGCTCACGCTGGAAGCTGATCAGTACATCCCCTATCCACTTGAAGAAGTGGCGATTGATTTTGAAGTCCAGGGCCCCTCGCCCGGCGCCGATGGCCAGGTAGAGGTACTGCTGGCGGCGTGTCGCAGGGAGACCATCGAGTCGCGGGTTGAGGCGATCGAGGCGGCGGAACTGGTGCCCAAGATCATGGACGTGGAAGCCTACGCCATGGAGCGCGCGTTCTTCCTGTTGCAGAACCAGCTCGATCTCGACGACGACGGCACCGTGGCCGTGGTTGATATCGGCGCGACGATGACCACGCTCAGCGTGCTCACCGGCGGCCAGACCATCTATACACGCGAACAGCTTTTTGGCGGCAAGCAGCTACGGCCTGCCGCTTGAAGAAGCGGGCCTGGCCAAGAAACAGGGCGGCCTGCCTGACGATTATGAGCCCGAGGTGCTGGAGCCGTTCAAGGAAGCGGTGGTTCAGCAGGTTGCGCGTTCACTGCAGTTCTTCTTTTCATCGAGCCAGTACAACGACGTCGACCAGATTATTCTCGCCGGCGGTGTGGCCTCCATGGAGGGCCTCGACGAACTGGTCCAGGACAAGCTGGGTACCCCCACTGCTGTCGCCAATCCCTTTGCGCACATGTCAATCTCGTCGCGCGTCAACGCTGTTGCACTGAGCAGTGATGCGCCGGCCATGATGATTGCGTGTGGTCTGGCGCTGAGGAGTTTCGAGTAATGGCGCAGATTAACCTCTTACCGTGGCGCGAGGAGCGCCGTCAGGAACTCAAGAAGGAGTTCCTGGTGACTGTGGCCCTGGTCCTGGCGCTCGGCGCCGGCTTTGTGTTGCTGGCCGACCGCGTGGTCAACAGCCAGATCGACGGTCAGAACGCGCGTAACGCGCACCTTTCCAAGGCGATCAAGTCGCTCGATAAGGAGGTCGCCGAGATCCGCGACCTGCAGAAGCGGCGCAACCAGTTGCTCGACCGCATGAAGGTCATCCAGGAACTGCAGGGCAACCGGCCCATTATCGTGCGCGTGCTTGATCAGCTCGTACGCACGGTGCCCGACGGCGTGTTCTACACAGAGCTGAGCACCAAGGACAAGAAAATTACCATCAGCGGCGTTGCCGAATCGAACAACCGGGTCTCGAGCCTGATGCGCCGGCTGGACGCGTCCGACTGGCTGGCCGACCCGAGCCTCGACAAGGTCAAGGCGGCGCCCAAGTTCGGCGACCAGGCCAACACCTTTGACCTGTCGGTCATGGTGCAGGCGCCCGCTGTCGAAGAACAGTCAGGAGAGGGATAGGTCATGGCCCTGCAAGACAGCTTAAACGCACTGCGCGAATTCGACTTCGGCGACCTGGACTTCGACAACGTCGGTTCCTGGCCGACCCCGGTCAAGGTGATCTGCTGGGTGCTGGTACTGGCGCTTACCCTGGGCCTGGGATACTTCTACCACATCAAGGATCTCCAGCAGCAGCTGGCCAAGGCCGAGTCCAAGGAGGTCAAGCTCAAGAAGGATTTCGAGAAGAAAGCCTTCCAGGCGGCCAACCTTGAAGCCTATCGTCAGCAGATGGCAGAAATGGAAGAGTCGTTCGGCGCACTGGTCAGCCAGTTGCCCAGCGATACCGAGGTGCCGGGCCTGCTTGAGGACATCACCAACAAGGGTTTGCAAAACGGTCTGGAGATTGCCTCCATCGACCTGCGCAAAGAGCGGGCGCGCGAGTTCTATGTGGAGTTGCCGATCGCGATTTCCGCTTCCGGTTCCTATCACGACATGGGCGCGTTTATCAGCGGCATGGCCAGCCTGCCGCGTATCGTAACGCTGCACGATTTCAAGATTTCAACGAGCAAGGGCGGCAATCTCGATCTGAACATCGTCGCCAAGACCTATCGTTACAAGGATGAGGAAGTTTAGTCATGAGCCGCCTGCTCCGAGCAATTGGAATGACGGCCCTGTGCACGCTGGCGCTGAGCGCGTGTTCCGGCAGCGATTTCTCAGACCTGGACGCTTTTATGGATGAAAAGCGGGCCCGTCCCGGCGGCATTATTGCGCCGATTCCGACGTTCAAGGCGTACGAGGCCTTTGCCTACAGCGCCACCACGCTGCGCAGCCCGTTCGACAGGCCCATTGAGGTGCGCGAAATCGCCCAGCTGCAGGCTATTGCAGCGATCAAGCCCGATGAAAACCGGGCCAAGGAATTTCTCGAGCAGTACACCTTCGACTCACTGCGCATGGTGGGTACGCTGGAACGCTCGGGCACCGACTGGACCTTGATCAAGGATCCGGACGGTGGTGTTCACCGGGTAAAAGTGGGGAATTACCTGGGGCGTCATCACGGCAAGATCGTGGAGACGGGTGATACCTATGTTGCGGTCGTGGAAATTGTCAGCGACGGCAGCGCGGATGGCTGGGTTGAGAGGCCGCGGACGATAAAGCTAAGCGGTATATAAGCCGAAGCAGGGGTGCACCCTGTTAAGTAAAAAACAAAATCTGGGGACGAAGACCGTGGGGATGAAAAACAGTAACTTGAGTAACTGGTTGCGGGGAAGCGCACTGACGCTCGCCCTGAGCCTGTTGGCCGGGATCGCCCATGCGGCGCCGGTGGTGCAAGACATCGAGTTCAGCTCTCGCCCAGGCAGCAAGTTCGAAGTCCGGGTGGAGTTCAGTGAGGCGCCGCCGGAACCCAAGGCGTACTCGATTGAAAAGCCGGCGCGTATCTCGCTCGATTTCCCCGGCACCACCAGCGCGCTGGAAAGAAAAAGTTTCTCGCTGCCCTACGGTAACGCCACCAAGGCACTGGTACTTGAAGCGGGTGATCGCACACGCCTGGTCGTCAACCTGGTTAAACTCGTTCCCTACGAAACACGCGTAGACGGCAACAACCTGTACCTCGTCGTCGGCCAGGAAGGCACCGACTATGTGAAGCCCTCGACCGATCCGCACACCGTGCGCACCGCCGTGGTCGAGGTGAATGATGTCGCGTCAAAAATTACCGACCTGCAGTTCCAGCGTTCACCGGAAGGTGAGGGCAAGCTGACCCTGGAGCTGACCGATCCGTCGGTAGACGTGAACGTGTTCAGTGAAGCCGGTGACGTGAAAGTTGAATTCCTCGACACCTCCGTGGCCGAGCGCCTGATGCGCCGCTACGACGTGACCGATTTTGCCACGCCGGTAAATACCGTCGATGTGAAGACCAACGAGCGCGGCACCGCGCTGACGCTCAAGACCACCGGCGATTTCGACTACCTCGCCTACCAGACCGACAGCCAGTACGTAATCAGCGTCAAGCCGCTGTCCAAGAAGGAAGCGGAGCGCCGCAACAACGAGTTCACCTACGTGGGTGATCGCATCTCGCTGAATTTCCAGGACATCGAAGTGCGCGCGGTGCTGCAGCTGATCGCCGACTTCACCGAGCTGAACCTGGTTGCCAGTGACACTGTCTCTGGCCGTATCACCCTGCGCCTGCAAAACGTACCGTGGGACCAGGCTCTGGAGCTGGTCCTGAAAACCAAGGGCCTGGACAAGCGCCAGGTGGGCAACGTCCTGATGGTGGCG
>CAYGOX010000312.1:1318-4550 GCA_964351485.1 uncultured Halioglobus sp. | reverse complement strand
CCGACTCGTGTGCCGGGGTGTGGCTGTCTGGGTTGCCTCCAAACTTCGGTTCCCCCACCGGCTGGTGTATCCTAGCGTTCCTGTTGTCCCAAGGCTTTGAAATCCATGTCCTATCAGGTGTTGGCACGCAAGTGGCGACCAAAAAGTTTCCGTGAACTGGTGGGTCAGGAACATGTCCTGCAGGCGCTGGTCAATGCGCTGGACAATGATCGCCTCCATCACGCTTACCTGTTCACCGGCACCCGCGGCGTGGGCAAGACCACCATCGCGCGCATCCTGGCCAAGTGCCTCAATTGTGAAGCCGGGGTGAGTTCCGAGCCCTGCGGGACGTGCTCGTCGTGCCTGGAGATTGCCGAGGGCCGCAGCGTCGATCTGCTGGAGGTCGACGCCGCGTCGCGCACCAAGGTCGAGGACACCCGCGAACTGCTGGAGAACGTGCAGTACCTGCCGACGCGCTCGCGCTACAAGGTGTACCTGATCGACGAGGTGCACATGCTCTCCAGTCACAGTTTCAACGCGCTGCTCAAGACGCTCGAGGAGCCGCCGCCACACGTCAAGTTCCTGCTTGCGACGACCGATCCGCAGAAGCTGCCGGCGACCGTGTTGTCGCGCTGTCTCCAGTTCAACCTGAAGAACATGCCGCCCGAGCAGGTGGTGACGCATTTGAGCAATGTCCTGGACCAGGAAGGCATCGCCTATGAAGAGCCGGCCCTGTCCCTGCTCGGGCGCGCTGCGGCCGGGAGTATGCGCGATGCGCTCAGCCTGACTGACCAGGCCATCGCCTTCGGCTCCGGCACCGTGCGCGAGGCCGATGTCCGCAGCATGCTCGGCACGGTGGATCTGAGTTTTGTCTACCAACTCATGGAGGCCATCGGCCAGAGTGACCCGGCGCGGGCGCTGGCGGTGGTCGGCCAGATGGCGGAACACGCGCCCGATTACGATGGCAGTCTCGATGAACTGCTCTCGCTGCTGCACCGGGTGACCCTGGCGCAGGTAGTGCCGGGGGCGGTCGACAACCGCTGGGGTGATGCGGAGCAGGTCCAGGCGCTGGCCGCGACATTGACCGCCGAGGATACCCAGCTGTTTTACCAGGTCGGGCTCAACGGCAAGCGCGACCTGCCCCTGTCGCCCGATCCGCGGCAGGGTTTCGAGATGATCGTTTTACGCATGATCGCGTTCCGTCCGACGATGGTGGTCGATGAACATCTCGACGGCGCGCAGTTGCAAGAAGTTGCACCTGCGCCCGCTGCTGCCCCGGAGGGCGGCGTTCCGGTAAAAAAGCCCGATAGCCCGGTAGCGGCCCCGCAGGGGGAGTTGTCGGGTGAGCGCTGGTACGAATTGCTCGAAGCGCTGGGCCTGACCGGCATTGTTTACAACATCGCGTCGCACTGTGAATTGCGCTCGTTCGACGGCACGCAGCTGCACTTCGTGCTGGACGAGGCCAATGCGAGCCTGTTCAATCCCGGGCACGCGCAGAAGTTACAGCTGGCGCTGGAAAACTATTTTTCCCAGTCGCTGACAGTGACGGTGGAGCCGGGTGTGCCGCAGGGCGAGACGCCGGCGCAAACTGCGCAGCGACTGGCCGCCCAGCGGCAGCGCGAGGCGGTGGCGTCGATCGAGGGCGATAGACAGCTCCAGGCGCTCATCAGTCGCTTTGACGGCGAGTTGGACCACAGTTCCATCGCTCCGCTCGATCGCTAGCGCGTCACGATAATCCAGGAGGTACACCCGTGAAAGAATCTCTCTCCAAGATGATGGAGCAGGCCCAGAAGATGCAGGCGGACCTGCAAAAAGCGCAGGCCGAACTGGCCAACGCCGAGATCACCGGTGAATCCGGTGCCGGCATGGTGCAGGTGATCATGACCGGCCGTCACGACGTGAAACGGGTCATTATCGACGACAGCGTGATGGGCGAGGACAAGGAGGTGCTGGAGGATCTGCTGGCCGCGGCGGTCAACGACGCGGTGCGCAAGGTCGAGGCCAACAACCAGAGCGCGATGTCTGAACTGGCGGCGGGGTTCAACCTGCCGCCCGGTTTCAAGATGCCGTTTTAGCGAGCGCAGTCACGTGAAACTCAGTCCAGCGGTGGAAACGCTTATCGACGCCCTGCGCGTGCTGCCCGGGGTTGGCCCCAAGTCGGCGCAGCGCATGAGCCTGCACCTGCTTGAGCGCGACCGCGAGGGCGCGCAGGCACTGGCCGAGGCGCTCGCCGACGCCATGGCCCGGGTGGGCCGCTGCCAGCGGTGCCGCAATTTTACCGAGCACGCGTTGTGCGAAATCTGCGGTGACCAGCGCCGCGACGGCACCACGATCTGCGTGGTGGAAACCCCGGCCGACGTACTGGCGATCGAGCAGAGCGGCAGCTTCAACGGCCGGTATTTCGTGCTGATGGGACACCTGTCGCCCATCGATGGAATCGGGCCGGCCGAGATCGGGCTGGAAGATTTCCATCAGCAGGTGATTGACGAGGATATCCGCGAGGTCATCCTGGCCACCAATCGCACGGTAGAGGGCGAAGCTACGGCCTACTATCTCACCGACATGTTGCAGCCGCTGGGCGTTGCGGTGTCGCGTATCGCGCACGGCGTTCCGCTGGGGGGCGAGCTGGAATACGTGGATGGTTCCACTCTCGCACACGCGCTCTCCGGGCGCCGTCCGGTGCAATAACCATGCGCTGGGAACTGATTGAATCAGACGCCGCGCTGGCGCAACTGCTGGCGCGCACTGCGCACTGTGATGCGGTGATGGTGGACACCGAGTTCATGCGCAGGGACACCTTCTTTCCGCAGGTGGCGCTGCTCCAGTTGTGTTTTGCGGGCGATGAAGGGTATGAAGAGACGGCCTGGCTGATCGATCCGCTGGCAATCAACGATACCTCTGCGCTGGCGGCACTGCTGGAAAATCCCCGTGTACTCAAAGTGCTGCACTCTGCCAGCGAGGATCTCGAGGTCTTCAGTCGCTGGCTGGACGTGCTGCCGCAACCGCTGTTCGACACGCAGCGCGCCGCGGCGTTGCTCGATCGCGGGTTTGGCCTGGGCTACCGCGCCCTGGTCGAGGCGGTGTGCGACGTCGATCTGCCCAAGGGTGAAACGCGCTCAAACTGGCTGCAGCGTCCGCTGACCGAGTCGCAGTGCGAGTACGCGGCGATGGACGTCACCTGGTTGCTGCCGGTGTGGCGCGATTTGTACGCCGACTGCCAGAAACGCGGCAGGCTCGACTGGGTACTGGCTGA
>CAYGOX010000312.1:0-1308 GCA_964351485.1 uncultured Halioglobus sp. | reverse complement strand
ACGGATCAAGTCGGAGTGGAAGCTCGATCAACGCGCGCTGGGCAGGCTGGAAGCGATCTGCCAGTGGCGCGAGGACGAGGCGCGCCGGCGCGACCGCCCGCGCAGCTGGATCATCGATGACAACGCCTGTTTCCGCATTGCCGCCCAGGGGCCGACTGATGACGATTCCCTGCGCGATGCGCTGGATGTGCCGCCGAAGGTGTTCCGCCGCTACGCGTCGACACTGTTGGAGGTGCTGGACGAGGCAGCGGAGCGTCCCGAGGACGCACTGCCGGAGCGTCTGCCGCCGCCGCTGGATGCGGGTCAGCGGACGCGCCTGAAATCACTCAAGTCGCGGGCGAAGTCGCTCGCGCGATCGCTCGGCGTGGCGCCGGAGATCCTGCTGTCGGGCAAGGATTACGAACTGCTGTTGCGCGAGGCCGAAGGGCACGTTGTCGCCGTGCCCGCGCCGTTCACGGGCTGGCGGGCCGATGCGGTGGTGGCGCCGCTGCGAGCGTTTTTACGGGAGGGTGGTTAGCGATGCTGTGCCAGGTGTTCAAAAGTCCGCGCAAGGAGCAGATGTACCTGTTCGTGGCGCAGCAGGACGGGCTGGAGTCAGTGCCCGAAACGCTGTTGGCAACCTTCGGTGAGCCCGAATCGGTGATGATGCTGGAGCTCACACCGGAGCGCAAACTGGCCCGCGCCAGGGCGCAGGATGTACTGGCTGCCATCGCGGAGCAGGGGTTCTACCTGCAGATGCCGCCCACGGAAGCCGAACTTCGGGCGCAGCATCACGGTGAGTGACTGGTGGAATACACTCGAACTGGCGCAGCTGGACCGTCAGCAGTGGGAGGCGTTGTGCGACGGCTGTGCAAAGTGTTGCCTGCACAAGCTCGAGGATGCGGATACGGGCGAGGTCTATTACACCAAGGTGCGCTGTCGCTATCTCGACGAATCGCGCTGCCGCTGTGGCGATTATCCCAATCGCAGCACGCTGGTGCCGCACTGTATCGACCTGTCCACGGTGGAAGTCGCGTCACTGGCCTGGCTGCCCAGTACCTGCGCCTACCGGCTGCGGGCGGGCGGTGAACCGCTGCCGGACTGGCACCCGCTGGTCAGCGGCGACCCCCAGAGCGTTCACGCGGCGGGTATCTCCATTCGCGGCCGCTCGGTGTCTGACGAATTCGTGCACCCGGACGGGTATGATGAGCATATTGTGCACTGGGCGGAATAGATGCTGACCGACGCTTCCTATCACTACGCGATCTACACCTACGTCGGGGCGGCGCTGCTGGCCCTGGCCTGCCTGGGCTGGTGGCTGTCGTTTCG
>CAYGOX010000311.1:0-4601 GCA_964351485.1 uncultured Halioglobus sp. | reverse complement strand
TCGCGGGCGCAGAACTCCATGGTTTCGCTGGCCTGCACTTTCAGCAGGGCAATGTCCCCGGGGTTTGGATTACCTGCCTCGATGGCCTCGAAACACACGCGAATGTAGGCCTGCGTAGCGTTAATCTTCTGCTTCATCTGCGCAATCTTGTGACGGATCACCTGGTGATCGGCCAGCCGCTTGCCGAAGGTTTTGCGCTCCTGCGCCCAGGCCACGGCTTCCTCCAGACAAACGCGGGCCAGTGCTTCCATCCCCACCGCCATCGCCATTCGCTCGCCATTGAAGTTTGTCATGATGACGAGAAAGCCCTTGTTCTCTTCGCCAATCAGGTTCTCGACCGGGACACGCACGTTATCAAAATAGAGCGTTGCCGTGTCCGATGCCCACCAGCCCTGCTTCCGGTCAAGCTGCGTGCGGCTGAAACCCTCTGCATCGGTGGGGATGAGCAACATGGAAACGCCGCGAGCACCTTCACCACCTGTGCGCACCGCGGTCGATACCCAGTTGGCGCGCATGCCGCCGGTGATGAACGTTTTCGAACCGTTGACGATGTAGTGATCGCCATCGCGGACCGCGGTCGTGGAGAGCTGCGCGACGTCCGAACCCGCTCCCGGTTCGGTGATGCCCAGAGAGATATGCTTTTCGCCGCGCAGCACCGGCGGTGCGACCATCTCCTTGAGCGCCTGCGACCCCCAGTTGATCACCGGAGGCAGGCCAATACCGTGCACCATAAGGCTGGCCGGGATACCACCGACCCCGATGCGGGCCAGTTCCTCGTTCGCCACCCACATATGCCAGGAATCGATGCCCTCGCGCATGCCGCCGAACTCCTCCGGATACCCCAGGCCAAGTAGTCCAACCTCGGCTGCCTTGGGCCAGAGTTCAATCGGGATATGGCCCGCCTCGTCCCATTCTTCCGCGTAGGGCATGATCTGGGTGTCGACGAACTTGCGCAACTGGGTGCGCCATTCATGGTGCTCCTCACGCAGGTGCGGGTTGGGCAGCCGGGCGCTGTCGAAGTCCAGGGACATGGCGTGATCTCCAGGTCTGTCAAATCAAGAGACCTGCCATGGTAATGCAGCGACGCCGGGGGCGCATGCCCCACAGCGCCAGAATTTTGGGATATGGCGACATCCGGCGCGGCCGCCCGCGCGTACCTACAGGTCTGGAATGCCCACCCCTGCGCGCGTATATTGGCAGCCCTATGAAATACATCGGCACGACAGCGTTCGACCACGAGTCCCCGGCGAAAATCGGTGTACTGATCACCAACCTGGGAACGCCCGAAGCACCGCAACGCGGCGCGGTGCGCACCTACCTGAAAGAGTTTCTCTCGGACCCGCGTGTGGTGGAACTGCCCCGCGCGCTCTGGTGGCTGATCCTGAACGGCATCATCCTCAATGTGCGCCCCGGACGTTCGGCCGCGGCCTACCGGGGCGTGTGGACCGAGGCCGGGTCACCGCTGATGCTGCATACCCGCGACCAGGCACAGGGCCTGGAACGCGCCATGAACGAACGCTTTCCCGACCGCGTCGTCGTCCGCTTCGCCATGCGCTACGGCCGCCCGGCCATTGGCGAGGTGCTGCAGGAAATGGCCGACGCCGGCGTGCGCCAACTGCTGGTGCTGCCGCTTTACCCGCAATACAGCGCGACCACCACGGCTTCCACGTTCGATGCCATCGCGGCAGATTTTACGCAGCGCCGCTGGCTGCCCGATTTCCGGTTTGTCACCCACTACCACGACGAACCCGGCTACATCGAGGCCCTGGCCGAGAGCGTGCGTGAGTTTCGCGCCGAACACGGTGACGCCGATAAATTACTATTTTCCTACCATGGGGTTCCCCAGTCCTGTCTTGAAAAGGGCGACCCCTATCACTGCGAGTGCCTCAAAACGACGCGCCTTGTCGCCGAGGCGCTGGGGCTGGCCGAGGATCAGTATCTCACCACATTCCAGTCCCGTGTCGGGCGCCAGCAATGGCTCCAACCCTACACCGACGAAACGATGAAAACGCTGCCCTCACGGGGCGTGAACTCTCTGCAGGTGATCTGTCCGGGATTCTCCTCCGACTGTCTGGAAACGATCGAGGAGATCGACGTGGAAAACCGCAACTATTTTCTGCAGGCCGGCGGCAAGTCCTATGCCTATATCCCCTGCCTGAACAGCCGCGAGTCGCACATCCGTTTCCTGGCCGATTTCGTCACCGGACAGATTGCGCCCTGGCTGGCCCCGACAGGCGTTTCGGCATGAGCATCGCCCGCTGGCGTTCCTGGGCATTCGGTCTATTTCTGGGTGTCGCCCTCGCGCAGGCGGAGGTGCCGGGCGATGCAGTCTGGATCGATGTCAGGACACCGCGGGAGTATGCCGGCGGTCATGTCGATCAGGCGCTCTCGATCCCCTATGACGGCATCGAGGCCGGCGTGGCGGGGCTGAAGCTCGCCAAGGATACGCCGATCTACGTGTATTGCGCTGTCGGTGGCCGCGCCGAAATTGCCCGGCAACGGCTTTCCGCGTTGGGTTATTCCCGCGTCATTAACGTCGGCGGACTGGACGATGCCCGCCGCCTGCTGGCACCGCCCGCAAACTAGCGTCGCACTGAAAACCGGTTACAACCAGCGCCGCACGCGTTCGCAATACGCAGGATACTCCTGCGGAAACAGGCCGCGCAGCATCGCCTCTTCGGGGCGGATGAAACGCACTTCGATGATGATGGCAAACAGCGGCGGAATCAGCAGCGCAGTCGCGGCACCCACGGTGATAGCGGTACCCAGCAACACAAGCGCCATACCCAGGTACATCGGGTTGCGCGAATAGCGATAGACCCCGTCGGTCACCAGTGCCGTCACATTCTTGAAAGGCACCAGGTCAGTGCCGGCCTTGGTAAACAGGCCGCCCGCATTCACCAGCATGAACAGGCCACTGATGATAATGACGCCACCCAACAACTGGCTCACCAGCCCGGTGTAGCGCACCCCGGGATAAAACTCGTTCAATGCGAAAATCGCGATGACACCGAACACCAGCCAGATCGGCGGATAGATGATTCGCTTGACCATGTTCAACCTCCTCAGTGCGCCAGGTGGACACCCGCAGGCTCTACGATACCAATCCCGTACGCCAGTGTAATGCCGACCAGGAACGCCAGGGTCAGCTTCAGTCGATCGTGGCTATGGAAATGTACTTCGGGCAACAGGTCGCTCAACGCGATGCAGATAAACGTGCCGGCCGCGAACGCCAGCGCGGCAGCCACCACGACATCCTGGGAGGCGCTGAGCCCGTCCACGCCGAAGAAAAACAGTAACGCCCCGAGCGGGCACAACACCGCAAACAACGCGTTGGTCATCGAACGCGCGCGAGCGCTCCACCCACCGGCTTTCATCAGGGTCACGATCGACATTGCGTCCAGGGGCTTGTGCAGCAGGATCGCCAGGAACACACCGACCCCGACCATCCCTGCCCCGTCGTGGGTGGCGTGCATCACCGCACCGAGGGCGACCCCGTCAATGAGAGTATGCAGACCCAGTCCGGCGGCGAGCCCCAGCCAGCTCAGCTTGTGTGCCGGATGCTGGTGATGCCCGTGGTCATGGTCATGGCCGTGTTCATGGTGCTGTGGCGCGTGGGCATCGTGCGCGTGGCCGAGTTCCTCGGGACTGAAATCGTGTTGGTGAAAATGAAACAGGCGCAGCAGGAGCAGCATGGTGATCAGGCCGACCATCAGCCACCAGACCGATGCGTCCACACCGGACAACCCGCCTGACAGGAAAATACTGTGGGGCAGCAGGTGATAAAACGCCACGCCCAGCATCAGGCCCGAGACGAGGCTCATGACCAGCTGCATCCGCGTATGGGTCATGCGAATCCAGTCGGGCAGGCGGCCGCCTACCAGCGAAAAGCCGGAAATAGCAAGGCAATACGCAATCAGCAGTAACGCGGGTGATGCGTCCATGGCGTTCCAAGGCGTCCTGGCCACGAAAAGGTGGCGCATTATTCCATATTAGACCGCTCGCCACTACGCCGCGGCCCGCCGTTGACAGCCAAACTAATGACCATTAGTTTAGAGCGCTTACAGGAGGGTTACCCCATGTCCATCTACGAACCGATCACCTCAGACGATTCCCGCCGGCACCTGCAGCTGCGCAGCCCGGTCAATCTGGAGCCCACCGGCGAGCTGGTATGTGCCAACGCCGAGGATGTTGCCCAGGCCATCGCCAAAGCCCGGGCGGCCCAGCCCGCGTGGGCCGCCACTGACATGAAAACGCGCACCGCCATTGTCGAACGCGCGCTGAAAATCGTGATCGAGCGGCAGGACGAAATCATCGATACCGTGGTGCGCGAGACGGGCAAGGCGCGCACCGACGCCATGAGCATGGAGGTGTTCTCCGTAGCGGACCAGCTCTGCTACTACGCCAAGAACGCGCCCAAGTTCCTCAAACCCCACAAACGCAAGATCCACGGCATGATGGGGCTGATGAAGCAGTTGCGTATCCTGTACAAGCCGCTGGGCGTGGTGGGACTGATCACACCGTGGAACGGCCCGTTTGTGCTGGTGATGAACCAGGCCACCCAGGCCATCCTGGCGGGCAACACTGTCGTGGCCAAAGGC
>CAYGOX010000310.1:0-4617 GCA_964351485.1 uncultured Halioglobus sp. | reverse complement strand
ACAGGAAAACACGCCGGTCAAAGCCTATGTGATTTTCGATGTGAAAATCAACGACATGGTGCGATACCAGGATTTTATGCAGTGCATTAAGCCCACGATCGAAGCGGCCGGTGGCCGGTATCTTGTCCGCGGTGGTGAACACAAGGTACTGGAAGGTGACTGGGATCCTGACAGGTTGGTCGTATTTGAATTTCCGTCAATGGAGCAGGCAGAGGCATTTTACTTCAGTGAAAACTACCAGGGCGGAGCCAAGAAAATAAGAGACGAATGCAGTACGGGTAAGGTGGTCGTTGTCGAAGGGTTTGCTGGCGCCTGACCACTTAAGGGTTGTGGGGCGCCGCAAGTTGCGGTCTGGCTGTTAGAGACAAACAAGGAAATTTGCGATGAAAGCGGTAAGAATAAACACGGTGTCTGACGACATCAGCGGTATTGAGGTAGTCGAGCTGCCAGTACCTGATCCAGCTCCCGGAACGGTAAGAGTCCGTATGCTTAAGGCCGCCATTCACCCTTCCGATCTCAATTACGTTCGCGGTGAATACCGCCAGGCAATCGAGCGACTGATCTGGAATTACAAAGAAGAGGACGCTGCTTTCGATCCGGCGCGAACCAATCTTCATCCGGGTCTGCCCTGTATTCCCGGCGGCGAGGGAGTCGGCGTTGTCGATGTCTGCGGTGAGGGGGTCGACGACAAGTGGAAGGGCAAGCGTGTCGGGCTCATTGCAGGGCCGCCGAGCGGCACCTGGCAGGAGTACGTTATTGCAGCGCCGCAACAGCTGTCGCCGGTACCAGAGTCACTGGCGGACGAGCAGGGCGCCCTGATGATGCTCAATCCGCTGACGGCATTGGTGATGTCGCGCTACATACTGCAGGCAGGCGAGGGCCAGTGGCTGCTGATGAGTGCGGGTGCATCTGCTGTGAGTAAACTGGTCGCGGCGCTGGGCCGGCATTACGGGTTCAGGACAATCAGTCTGGTGCGCAGCGAGATTCAAGCAGCGGGCACGGATAATCCATTGGGCGACGTGGTCATAAACACCGCTCAGCAGGATCTGCGGGAGGTCGTCAAACGCGTGACAGAGGGGCGAGGAGTAGATTTCGCGCTAGATTGCGTTGGCGGCAAGTTGGCTCAGGAGATGGTTGGCAGTCTTACTGATGGTGGCAGAATGCTGCTCTATGGCACTCTCGCTGGCCCATCACTGGAGCTTTATTCCCGCGACCTGATGATGGCGAATGCGACGATAGGCGGCTTCTATATGCCGGGCTGGCTTGCGGCGCAGTCCCCGGAAAAGCTGGGCGAGGTGATTGCAGAACTGAGTAATCTTAGCGCCACCGGGATGTTCAGTGTCTCGATCGAGGCGCAATATTCGCTGGCTGACGCCGTGGATGCTGTCAGGGCATCGCTGCAGCCTGGCAGGTCGGGCAAAATCCTGTTCAATTTTTAACGTGTATTTCCTGGTTAGCGAAAAGCCATCTACTGCGGGGTTTAGCGGGGGTATTGAGGGTTTGATTGTCATGGTAGCGATACGGTGTTTGCTGGTATTTTCCCTTGCCGCCTGCAGTGATCAGGCCGCAGAGCAGGCTGGCGTATCACCGACTGAGGGCAGCGTTTCAGTGCAGCCTCCCAGTCCGATGCTTGCGCAAAAACCCAGCGGAAATGAACAACAGATTTCCGCCAAAGCCTCGCGCGAGGTGTACTTCGGCAACCTTCACGTACACACGAGCTGGTCTTTCGACGCTTTCGCGAACGGCGCTGAAACGGGCCCGGACGAGGCTTATCGTTGGGCCAGAGGGGAGCAGATACCCGGCGGCGGCGATGGCACCCCTCTCAAGATAAAGGTACCCCTGGACTGGTACGCTGTATCGGATCATGCTGAGTACCTCGGCGCCTTGCCCTTGATGGCTGACCCGGACAGCCCTCTCAGTAAACACCCTCTTGCAGCAGCGATCACAGGTGACGATGCCGAGGCATCGTTTAACGCCTATACAGAAGTCCAGAATGGCATTTACTATAGTGACCCTGATCCGATACTTGGCGACTCGGCGATAGCGCGCACTGTTTGGCGCGAGATGGTGGACATTGCCGATGCACATTACTCGCCCGGGGAGTTTACGACCTTTGCCGCGTTTGAATGGACCTCTGCTCCAGACTATCGCAACCTGCATCGAGTTGTGCTGTTCGCCGATACGGAGAACCTCCCCGACAAACCGCTTTCCGCCATAGACGCCGGCAAGCCAGAGGAGTTGTGGCAGTGGACGGCGTGATGTTTCCGGTCGAAAGATCCTTCGGCGGGAGTGAATTGAACAGCGACTATGCTAAAGCGCGCATGCGGAACGAGCCGCTGTATGAGCTGACCCAGATCAAGGGCACCTCGGAAACGCATCCAATGCTGACCCCGAATGACGAATTCGCCGCCTTCGAACTCTGGGACTACACTTTGGCGTCCACTGCCACGCCACCAGAAAATAAGTTGGGTGGATACATGAGAGAGGCCCTCATCCGGGGGTTGAAACTGGACGCCGCAGGCAACGGCAACCCTTTCAAGTATGGTTTCATCGGCGATAGCGATACGCACAATTCCGCCTCAACTCTTGAGGAAGACAACTACACGGGTAAATTCGGGTTTGAAAACAATCCAAAGCACCGCCTGGAAGGCCCACCCGGCGTGAGTGAAGCCGCTGGGCGGCAGGTCCGGGAATTCAGCTCTGGTGGTGTGGCAGGCGTCTGGGCTGAGGAGAATACCCGCGATGCAATTTTTGAAGCCATGCAGCGTAAGGAGACATTCGCCACCTCAGGCCCCCGTCTCAAAGTGCGACTCTTCGGCGGTTTTGATCTTCCGTCGATCGATCTGGCTTCCCCTGACGATTTGAGCAAGGCTTATGCTGCCGGCGTTCCGATGGGGGGGGATTTGAAAGAGGCGCCAGAAAATGCCGCGCCCACCTTCCTGGTTCAGGCGATCAAAGAAGCCGGAGGCGCCAATCTCGATCGTATCCAGATCATCAAGGGATGGATAGGTGAAGCCGGAGATCAGCTACACACTATCCACGACGTCGCGTTGTCGGATGATCGAGAGCCGGCCACCGACGGCACGGTGCCGCTCGTCGGCAACACCGTAAACGCAGCAGATGCCAGTTACTCCAACTCAATTGGGGAGGTACAGCTGCAAGCAGTGTGGACCGATCCCGACTTTGACCCTTCGGTATCAGCTGTTTACTACGCGCGCGTGCTGCAGATACCGACGCCGCGCTGGTCAACCTATGATGTTGCCCGGACTGGCATGAAGCTACCCGAAGGGCTTCCATTGAGTATCCAGGAACGCGCCTGGACCTCGCCGATCTGGTATACACCATGACATGCAAGAGGTCGTTGTTTCCAGTACCGTCATTTGTCTTAGCGATGCGTTTTTTGCCATTCATTTTGCTATGCGTTTTATCGGCCGGGTCAATGGCCTGGGAAGGGGTTGAAGAGACTGCCGTCCAGGGGGTGCCTGTCACGGAAGAACCACATCACATTGTCAGGTTTTGCAGCGACCGCTGGCAGGCTGGTGCTTTTCCCTTACTCCGACGATAACCAGCCCTTTGTGCACCGCGTTGGCCCTTCTGAGGTGAACCTGGTGGTCTTTCGGGCCTGTTAACTGGGGCTGCTGGGCGTTTAAGGCACCACAGTGACGTGCATGGCTATTCTGGCGCATGGTACATGTTCATGATCGGACTGACGCTGTTAGAGATCATGTCACTTTGTTTGGTGTCGGCCTCAACTGAATTCTGATTATTCCTGATGGATGCGAACTGGGGCTGTGGTGGTATGATGCTTTCTAAGTAGTGGTAAATTTGTAGATAATTTGGCACTTGGGCGAGGTCCAGGCCTATGAAAGTCATTCCTCACATGCACGCATTCGTCAGCGAACTGTCGCCTGCGGCGCGACAGGCGTTCGAAGAACTGAGCACCCTGCGTAAGGTTGGAAAAGGTGAGGCTGTATATCGCCAGGGCGATGAACCGAACGAGTTGTATCAGTTGCTCGAGGGTCGGGTAAGGCTGTGCAATTACTCCCTGGAAGGGAGGGAGATGGTGAGCGGCGAATTTCAGCCGGGGGATTGCTTCGGGGAAATGGGTATGATCGACGGACTCACCCGGGTAAGCCACGCCATCGCATCCTGTGATAGTGTCGTTCGGGTACTAAGCCGGGCGTGTTTCGACGATCTCACCGCAAGCCACCCTGAGGTGGATCGCAAAATCGCGTTGATGATGTGTCATCGCGTGCGCTATCTGTATTCGCTTAACGAGGAAGCCAGCGAACTCACTCTGCATCAGCGGGTGGCACGTTGCGTGCTGCGTATGGCCTACAGTCGCGAATCTAACAATCCCGAGCGCGAGCTTTTCATCGTCATCTCCCAGGAAGAACTCGGCCAGATTCTGGGTGCTTCGCGGCAGAGCGTCAACAAGGAACTCAAGGCCCTCGTTAGTGAGGGCACCATCGAATTGCGATACGGGCGAATTTACATACAGGACCTGGAGCAACTCAAGGATCAGTACGAGTACCTGCTCGGCTCAGAGTCGATCACCCCAGGTTACCAGGATAGCAACACCCGCTGACCGGGCATAAGCCTCCCTGTTAACCTGCT
>CAYGOX010000309.1:3350-4620 GCA_964351485.1 uncultured Halioglobus sp. | reverse complement strand
GCCCCGGCGAGAGTGTCACCGTGCGCTGGAGCGAGGCGGCGCAGAACTTCGTGATCGTGGAAACCGCTCGTACAGACTAGCGATTCTGTCAAGGAAAGGGGGTTAAAAAAAGTAATGCCCCCATATCAGCAATTGGTGTAAAACTGCGAGTTCTGGAGAGGTAGATAACAATAAAGGAGATTATCACGTGCTCGCCATGAACCGCTCATCTGACCCGGTCCAGCCCTTACCGGACACAAAGGGCACCCGCCGCATCGCCCCGCTGGCCGGTGCACTGGCACTGACCCTTCTGCCCCTGGGCCAGGCCAACGCCCTGCTGACCACCCCGGATTTCACCGCCACCCAGCAGGTTACGATCAACGGCGAATACCTGCCGCCCGGCAGCTTCGACATTGTGCCGACTTCCGATAGCTATTCCGGCAGTCGCTCCACCCGGCTCGCCCGATGCAGCACCCTTCGATGACCCTTACATCATCCGCTTCAAGACGCAGCTGACCGGCAATCTGTCCAGCATTGTCAACTACGACAACCCCAACAACGATGGCGCAATCAAAGCCACCTATTTCAGCAATGTGGAATACTCGGGGCGCATCGCCAGCACCAATGGCGACGCGGACACACCGTTTGAAATCGGCGACACATTCAGCGAGAAGCCGTCCAATTCGTTCAGGTTCGGATCGAATGTCAACGAGAGCGACACGATCCTGGTGGACGTGTTCTTCGTCGACCAGCTTTTCCGCCTGGATGACGGTGTGTTTTTTGGCTACGACTACACCGACTTCTTTTCAATCGACATCGACAACATCGACGCCGGCAGCATCGATATTTCGATGACAAACGACCTGGGCAGTACCGCCGTCACCACGGCCAGCGTTTACGACCTGAACGGCAACCTGATGCCCTTCGTGCGGCCCTACTCCGAGACATTTGGCTTCGAGTTCGCCCCCATCGAGGGCGTCGTGGTGCCCCCGACACCGGCCCCTGCCCCGGCGACCGCCTGGCTGTTCGGTGCGGCCCTGCTGGGTCTGGGCGCGGCGCGCCGCCGCAGGGCCTGAGCCAATCTCCACGTGACGAAGGGCCGGCCCCTCCGTCGCGCTTTATAAACCCTGATTTTTCAACGGTTTATCTTTTTCGATTCCCGCCCCTCCCCCTTGGAATTTGAACTTCGCGCCCGTATGATCTGTCTATAGGTATGCGCCTGTGGTGGCGCGCACCAGACAAACCGGGAGAGACGACAATGCAAGACAAGGGTGTATACGCCGTAAACTCC
>CAYGOX010000309.1:0-3340 GCA_964351485.1 uncultured Halioglobus sp. | reverse complement strand
CGCTGCGATCGAGTCGGCGCTGAGCACTAACAAGGTTTTGAAGAACACCTACCTGCTGCTGGGCATGACACTGCTCTTCAGCGCGGTCATGGCCGGTGTCAGCATGGCACTGGGCCTGCCACGCATCGCCGCACTGGGTTTGACGATCGTCGGGTTCATCCTGATCTTCGTGGTTAACAAAACCGCCGACTCCGGCAAGGGCCTGTTGGCCATCTTCGCTTTCGCGGGCGTCATGGGGGCTGCGCTGGGGCCGATGCTGTCGTACTACCTGTCCATCCCCAACGGCCCCTCCTACGTGATGCAGGCGCTGGGCGGCACCGCCATCGTGTTCTTCGGCCTGTCGGCCTACGCGCTGACCACCCGCAAGGACTTCTCCTACATGGGAGGCTTCCTGATGGTGGGACTGCTCGTGGCCATCGTCGCGATGATCGCCAACATTTTCCTGGCGATTCCCGCACTGTCGCTGACCATCTCAGCTGCGGTCGTACTCATCATGTCGGGCCTGATCCTGTGGGATACCAGCCGTATCATCAGTGGTGGCGAGACCAATTACATCCGCGCCACGATTTCACTGTACCTGAACGTGTACAACCTCTTCGTCCACATGCTGCACCTGCTCACCGCCCTGGGCGGCGACGACTAGGTCCACACGTTTTTCAGAAAACCCCGGTGCTGCCGGGGTTTTTTGTTTTCGACGGCGACTCGACGTGATCTATTCCCTCCTCGTTCTCAGTTCCCCGCTCCAGAGCCAGAATGCGGTCCGCTTTGCCGCCGCGCTCGTTCAGCGCGGGCACCAGCTCGAGCGCGTGTTTTTCATGGACGACGGTGTCTATCACGGCCAGGGCAGCGCGGTGTATCCGCAGGACGAAGCCGACGCCGGACAGGCCTGGCAGACACTGCACGCCGACCACGGCGTGGAACTGGTGCTGTGCAGCGCCTCGGCAGCCAAACGGGGGATCCTCGATGCCGGCGAGGCCGCCCGGCACGAGCGCCAGGGAGCCACCATGCACCCGGCGTTTACCATCGGCGGGCTGGGACTGCTGGTCGAGGCCACGATCAACGCCGATCGCCTCGTGACGTTTGGCCACTGACATGAACGCGCCCGACAACACCCTGCTCATCGTCCTTCGGCACAGCCCCTATGGGGGCACCCTGGCCCGTTCCGGGCTGGATATCGCACTGGCCGCCGGGGCCTTCGAGCAGCCGGTCTGCGTGCTCTTTTGCGGTGCGGGAGTGCTGCAGCTTGCGCCGGGCCAGGACGGGGGCGCCATCGGCAGAAAAACACACGCCAAACAACTCGCCGCCCTGCCCCTCTACGACATCGACCAGTGCTACGCCGACGCACAGGCGCTGCGCGAATACAGCATCGACCCAGACCAGGCGCCGATGCCAGTCACCCCGCTGGACGACGCGGCGATCCACGCGCTGCTGTGCCGGCACCGGCACGTATTGGGCATCTAGGGGGCCACGAGATGATTCTGCACACCATCAGCAGCCTGCCACGCTCCGGCGCCATCGACGACTGCGCCCGCGTGGCCGCCCCGGGAGATACCGTGTTGCTGCTTGATGATGGCATCTATTGCGCCACCGCGGCAGACAAGGCACTGAGCAGCTTCCAGGCGCGCGGTATCGCTGTGCAGGCACTGGCTACGGATTGCGCGGCGCGGGGCGTCACACCGCCCGCACCGGTCACCACAATAGACCTGGACGAGTTTATCACCCTGACCGAGCGCCACGCGCGCCAGCTGCACTGGGCCTGACGTGCTGCCCGATCACTGTTTCGACGCCGAGGGCTTCCTGCGCGACCGAACCCGGTGGACTCCGCAGGTGGCGCAGCAGATCGCGCAGACCGAGGGCATCGAACTAACGGACGCGCACTGGGAGATCATAGAACTGCTGCAGGCTTACTACCGCGAATTCGACAGCTCCCCGGCCATGCGGCCGCTGGTGAAATACTGCGCCGCACACCTGGGCGCCGAGAAAGGTCGCAGCGTTTACCTCATGTCCCTGTTCCCCGGGTCGCCCGCCAAATTCGGTAGTAAAATAGCCGGCCTGCCCAAACCCGATAACTGTCTGTAGCGTCGTACCGATCATGTCCGCCCCCTCGCAAGAACACCCCTTCGCCCCCTACATCCGTATTCTCGGCAAGGGCAAAACAGGAACGCGCTCGCTGGACGAGACCGAGGCGCAGGCGGCCTTCGCCATGATCCTGCGCGACGAGGTGGAGCCGTTGCAACTGGGCGCATTTCTCATGCTGCTGCGCGTGAAAGAGGAAACCCCGGCAGAACTGGCGGGATTCGCCCGCGCCTGTCGCGAGGCGATGGCCCGGCCGCCGGCTGGCCTGCACGTTGACCTGGACTGGTCCAGCTACGCGGGCAAGCGGCACCAGCACCCCTGGTACCTGTTGAGCGCCTGGCTGCTGGCCGATGCCGGTTACCGCGTGCTCATGCACGGCAGCGCCGGGCACACGCCGGGGCGCCTCTACTCGGAGCACGCGTTACAGGCGCTGGGCATCGCCCCTGCCACTGGCTGGTCCGACGCGCGCGAGCAGCTCGACGCCGTGGGGTTTTCCTACCTGCCACTGGCCGCCTTTTGTCCTGCGCTGGATGCTCTGATGCAACTCAAGCCCCTGCTAGGCCTGCGCTCACCGGTCAACACACTGGCGCGTATTCTCAACCCGCTGGACGCCGCGGCGAGCATCCAGAGTGTCTTCCACCCGGCCTACGCCGCGCTTCACCAGCAGGCCGGTGCGCTGCTGGGCCACGACAACAGCGCGGCGTTCAAGGGCGAAAGCGGAGAGGTGGAAGTCAAGCCACAGGCCGACACGCAGGTCTACTGGCGTTCGGCCGGTAGCGATGCTACCGAGACATTGACGCGCACCATCGGCGACCGTCCCGCGCGGGTCGAGGCACCGGCAGTCGAGCCGGTCCGCGCCCTGTGGCGCGGTGAAGACGAAGATGCATACGGCCGCGAGGCGGTGCTGGGCACCGCGGCAGTGGCACTGCGGCTGCTGCAGCCGGAGCTGGATGCCGCGACTGCGCGAGCACGCGCCGATGCCCTGTGGGCGGATCGTCGCCGCGAGTCCCTCTAGCCGTGCCCCTGCCCATCATCGCGCCCGATCAGTACGAGGCGCTGCTTAACGCCAAGGCAGAACGCGTCAGCGCGCTGCTGGCGCCCTGGTCTGCGTCACCGCCAACCGTCTTCGCCTCCAAGCCCACCGGCTACCGGATGCGCGCCGAATTTCGTGTCTGGCCCGACGGCGACGCCCTGGACTACGTGATGTTTCACCCCGAGTCGCCCAAAGACCCGGTCAACATCGACCAATTCCCCATCGCGGACG
>CAYGOX010000308.1:0-4649 GCA_964351485.1 uncultured Halioglobus sp. | reverse complement strand
TGCGAAATTTGAGCAGCAGTTCTCATCCGGCACCGCCACGATACTGCCGATCGAGAACCCCGATGGCCTGGAGGACGACTGGTCAATGTCGTTGATCAAACTCTCCTGGGTATTCTGACCAGGCGGTTCAAATATTGGCTCCAAAAGGGTGCCCAAGACCTAAAGTCCCCCCCACCAAATTGCCGATAAACGTGGCGTAGCCGCATATAAACGGAATCGGGTTATGCCCAAAACCTGCTTCACAGGGTCCAGTACGCCAGACAGGTCGTTCTTTGACGCCGATTGTTCGGGGCGCGCACGCCCTGCCGTCGCCACCCCATGTCTGATCATCCAGCGGGGCCTGTTTGGCCTCGCGTTGCTTTGTGCCTTGTTGTTGCCGGTCCTGCCGGTAGCGGCGGAGGATGCCACTGTATTCGTCGCTTCCGCGCGCGATCTGGAGCAGTTGGGTTTATCGGAACATGAGCTCGCCGCGATCTTTCTGGGGCAAAAGCGTTACTGGGACGATGGCACGCGCGTCCGGCTTGCATTGCCCAAGTCCGAGGATGTACAGCGGCCGTTTCTCAACGCCGTGGTGGGTCGCAGCCCGCGCCAGTACTGGGCCCATTGGCGCAACATCGTTTTCGCCGGGCGCGGACTGATGCCAAAGACATTCAGGAACGAGGCAGAGCTGGTGCGCTATCTCGCCGATAAGGAAGGCGCGATTGGCCCTGTAGACGGATCTGGCCGGGGCGCGAGCGCCGATTTGCATGTGCTGGAGGTGAGCGGGGTGTCATCACAATGAAGCGAGTTACTGACAGCCTGTTGATGCTGTGCCTGCTCGCGGTGGTGAACGGGGTATCCGCGTACGAGATCGGTGACTGGAGCGTGCACGGTACGCTGTCCCAGGGCTGGATTCACAGCGAGAACAATAATTTTATCAAGGACAGCACCGACGGCAGTTTCGATTTCCGGGAGGCCGGGCTGAATGCCTCGAGACCGCTGGGAGAGAACGGCAGCATTGGGGCCCAGGTCTTCACGCGCGAGTGGGGGGCGATTGGCAATCACGAGGTCTACCTCGACTGGGCCAACATCACGTACGCGTTTAACGATGCATTTGGTATCAGGGCTGGCAAGCTGCGTATCCCCTACGGCCTCTATGGAGAGACACGCGATATCGACTCGCTGCGCACGCAGATTCTCCTGCCACAGGGTGTTTATATCGAGTCGTACCGCGAGTCCATCAGCAATATGTGGGGTGTGCAGGCCTTCGGTAACATCAGCACGCGCAACTGGGGTGACTTTGACTACGCGCTGCAGGTCGGTGGCAGCGACATCGATAACAAGAGTGGCGAGTTGAACCGCCTGGCCGGTTATCTGCGGCTGCAGGTAGATGACTCAACCAATGATGAGTCCGGCGCGTTCAAGTTGTTCTGGATGCCGCCACTGGAGGGCCTGCGACTGGGCGTGACCTACTCGTGGAATGCGTTTGCTATCCGTGGCAGGACCGAGAACCTGCTGGGCCTGCGCACCGGCTACGAGGTGGACGTCAAAGATCAATGGTTCTTTGTATCGTCTGCAGAGTACACACGCGACAGGGCCACCGTTGTCCTGGAACTGCTCGACAGCAGACTCAAGGGAGACACTGTACTGACCGGCCTCCCGACGATTCCTTTCAAGCTGAACGCGGAAATTACCGGACACTATGTCAGCCTGAACTATGCGGTGTCCGACAGGATTACTGCTGGCGTTGGCTATTCGGGGCTGACCGTGGAGCAGTACGTGAGTATCCCCGGGCTATCCGGTGGTGTGGATGACGATCTCAAGAGCGTCTACGCGTCGTTTCGCTATGACTTTACGCCAAACCTGATAGCCAAGTTCGAACAGCATTTCAGTACAGGTAAGGCAGCACTTTTCGTCAGCGAAAATATGGATGGTCTGGAGGATGACTGGTCCATGTCGCTGTTCAAACTCTCTTTCGTATTCTGACCGGGCAGGCATGGGCATGAATAACCACAAAGAGGTCCCACGGTGAAGCTGGCGAAAAAGCTGATGCTGGTGGGTTCCCTGCTGATCGGCGGGTACGCGGCCAGTGTCATACTGGGCTACTACACCGGTCAGGAGATCGTGGATCGCAGCGCCTATGTACAAAGCGTTGGGTATCCCTCAACGCGACTGGCTGGCGACATAAACACCACCTTCGCGCAGATGACCCTGCAGTTTCGGGATGCGGTGGTGCTGGGTGACGAAACGCACCTGGTTACGGCAGGTGAGCTTGCGCAGACGACCCTGTCGGGTCTCGATCAGCTGGCTGAGATGTCAGGCATCAGTGCTGAAGTGGCGGAACTTGTCAGGCAGTCTTCATCTCAGTTGCGCCAGTTATCGGGTGAATTGAGCGAGGTATACCTGGCGCTGATCCAGGCCGGTGATGAGCCGGATCTGCTACTGCAGGAGCGAGCGGCCGATCTCGCCGGGCGCCGCCAGGTGCTGGATGCGAGGCTGGAGTCTATTTATCGGTTGTTGGAAACCCGGTTCAATACAGAGCTCGCCCAGGTTCGCGACCTGTCGCGTGGTCAGGCGCTTACCAGCATCATTGTCTTTGGCCTGGTCATGGCAATCAGTATTCCATTGGGCTCTTACAGCCTCAGGCGCATGGTGCTCGACCCGCTGAGGCGTATGCTCAGCGCGGCGCGCGCGGATCAGGCGATAGACCCGGCAAGCCTGCCCGATGATGAAATCGGTGAGCTGGCGGGCGCCTTTGCCGAGCTTCACGAGCAGGAAAAACTGGTTCGCCTGGAGCTGCTCGAAAACCAACGGACGCTGGAGGACAGGGTGGCCGCCCGCACCAAGGAGCTCGACAACGCCAACCGCGACCTTGAGCGGGCCAGTGAAAAAGCCATCGAACTCGCGCGCTCGGCCGACGCGGCGAATGCGGCAAAGAGCGAATTCCTGGCCAACATGAGTCACGAGATCCGGACGCCGATGAACGGTGTTATCGGGATGACCGGTCTGCTGCTCGATACAGAGTTGACCGATCAGCAGCGCCGCTACGCGCGCAATGTCCAGGCCTGTGGCGATTCTTTGCTGGGTTTGATTAACGATATTCTGGATTTCTCCAAGATCGAGGCGGGTAAACTGTCCCTCGAATCGCTCGAGTTCGACCTGGAGGAATTGATCGACGATCTGACCAGCGCCTTGGCGCTCCAGGCGCAGCAGAAGGAACTCGAACTGCTGTGCGACATCGATCCCGACGTTCCCCAGTTTGTAAAAGGTGATCCGGGCAGGCTGCGCCAGGTGATGACCAACCTGCTGGGTAATGCGATCAAGTTCACCTCCGAAGGCCAGGTGGCGCTGCGGGTAAGTCTCGAAGCACTGAGTGGCAAAAAAGCTCGCCTGCTGTTCCGCATACAGGATTCCGGTATCGGTATCCCGCAGGAGAAGCAGCACAAACTCTTCCAGCAGTTCAGTCAGGTGGATGCCTCCACGACGCGGGAATACGGCGGTACCGGGCTTGGCCTGACGATTTCCAAACAGCTGTCCGAGATCATGGGCGGCGAAATCGGGCTTGTCTCTCCGGTGAGCGATGCACTGTTCGGTGCGGCCCCGACGAGGCAGCTGGGTGGGCCCGGCGCAGAATTCTGGTTCACCGCGGTACTGGAAACCGTGCCGGCGAGCGAAAAAGTCGATCGCAGTCGTGTTGCGCAAGCCGAGATTTCGTTGCTCCAGGGTGCGCGCGTGCTCGTGGTGGATGACAACGCGATGAACCGTGAAATCCTGTGTCGTCAGCTCGATTCATTCGGGGTATCGGCCGAGGAAGCGGAGAACGGCGAGCGAGCACTTGAGCTGTTACTCAACGCCGGTGAGCGACCCTTTGACATTGCCATCCTGGACATGAAGATGCCTGGGCTCGACGGGGAGGCCGTTGGCGCCATGATCAAGTCCGACCCGGTGATCAATGAAACGAAACTCGTCCTGATGAGTTCATTGGCGGAAAACAGCCCGACCAAGGAATTGTATGGGAGCGGGTTCAGCGCGGTGATGACCAAGCCGGTACAGAAGTCGGTCCTGGTACATGAATTGTCGGGCGCGCTCGCCGGTCATTCGGGCAACCAGCCTCGCCGGAGCCAGGATGCCGATGCCATGCCGCGCTTCGACTGCCGACTGTTGTTGGTCGAGGACTCCCAGACCAATCAGCTCGTCGCCCAGGGTATCCTCGGTAATATGGGATGTACGGTCGATACGGTTGCCGACGGTGTCGAAGCTTTGTGCGCACTGCAAACGCGCCGTTACGACCTTGTGTTCATGGACGTGCAGATGCCGGAAATGGACGGTTACGAGGCCACCCGGTTTGTTCGTACCTGGGAGACCGATATCAGTCATACGCAGCCGCGCGTCGCAGAACATGCGCGTTTGCTGGATGTCGCGGAAGTGCAGGTCAATCGGCGCGACGCCGCGCGGACGCCGATTGTGGCGATGACCGCCAACGCGATGCAGGGTGATCGCGAAAAGTGTCTGCGCGCGGGTATGAACGACTATGTCGCCAAGCCGGTGAATCCCAAGGGCCTTGCCTCGGTGCTCAAGCGCTGGTTGCCCAACCACATCGTGAATGGTGCAGACCACAATGGCGTGAACGGCGTTAACGGCGTGGCGGTTGAGGCCAGCACTCCGGCCCC
>CAYGOX010000307.1:0-4658 GCA_964351485.1 uncultured Halioglobus sp. | reverse complement strand
CGTCCTCCGCGATGGCGTTGTTGATGGCGTCGAGCAGCGTCTGGTCCCGAAACGGTTTGGTCAGGAATTCCTGTGCGCCGGACTTGATGGCGTCGACCGCCATGGGGATATCGCCGTGGCCGGTGATAAAGATAATGGGTGTGGCGATGCCGCGCTCCTTGAGCGCCTGCTGCAGCTCCAGCCCGCTCATGCCGGGCATACGGATGTCGCTGACGATGCAACCGTGGGCGCCCGGGTCAAAGTCCTCGAGAAAGGCCATGCCGGAGGCATACAGGCGCGATTCCTGGCCCACGGAGTCGAGCAGGAAACGCAATGCGTCGCGCACCTCGTCATCGTCGTCCACCACAAAAACGATGGGTTTGACTGCGCTCATCGCGACGGCTCCACCGCAGCCGGCAGACGAAATCGGAAGGTGGCGCCGGGCCCCTCGCTATTGTTGGTCGCCGAAATGCTGCCCCCGTGTGCATCGAGCAGGGATTTGCAGATAGCAAGGCCTATGCCCATACCCTCATCCTTTGTTGTGAAAAAAGTGTCGAACAGCTGGTCGGCGACGTCGGGCTCGATGCCGGTGCCTGTGTCGGAAACGGCAACCTCGATCATGCCCTTGTCGGTGGGTGCGATACTTACCTTGACCTCTTTTGGGCCGGTCACGTCGCGCATACTCTCAATCGCGTTGTTGATGAGGTTCAGGGTGATCTGCTGCAGCTGGATCGGGTCGGCCCGCACCGTGAGGTTATCCTCGGGATCGTATTGCAGGCGAATCTCGGTCTGCTCTTCAAGTGCGTAGACGTCCGCCAGGGCGATCACATCCTCCAGTGCCTCGGGGCAGTCACAATCGACATCGACGATCTCGGTGCGCTTGGCAAAATTCCGGATGCGCGATATCACGGTAGCCGCTCGCTCGGCCTGGCTGGCGATCGACCGCAGGGCGGCGGTGAGCTGTTCCGGGTCGCCACGACCGTCCTCGATCAGCCGGGTGCAGGCCTGGGCATAGGTAGCGATCACGGTCAGGGGCTGATTCACCTCGTGGGCGATCCCTGTCACCATTTCTCCCAGGGTAGAGACCCGCGCCACGTGCCCGAGCCGCTCTCGCAGCTGGCGGATTTCGAGCTCGTTCTGCACCATGGCCTTGTCGCGGTCCCGCTGCGCCGTCAGGTCGCGCATAATGCCGACAAAGCCCTCCATGCCCGATTCGGTGATATGGCCGACCGAGAGGTAGAGCGGGAACTGTGAGCCATCCTTGCGCAATCCGACGGTTTCACGGCCGATACCGATAATCTGGCGCTCACCGGTCTCCAGGTAACGGGCGATATAGCTGTCGTGCCGGCTGGCATCTGACGCGGGCATCAACAGCCTGACGTTGTTCCCCAGCAGGTCCTGTGATGCGTAGCCAAACATCCGACACAGGGCCGTATTGACGCGCTGCAGACACCCCGATTCGTCGATCACGGCGATCGCGTCGACGGCCGCGTCAAGCAGGGTATTGAACGGGTCGGACTCGGGGGTAAAAGAGGCGAATTTGGGCACGTTGCTCGGGGATTTCTTGTTCTGGGCAGGGGCCGGTAGGGGCGCCCGAAAGTCGCCAAATTACACCACAAACCCACAGCCCTTGTGAATTGCTACGTGTACGGATGCCAAAACTACGGGTTGACCCTTAGATTTACCGGGGACGCGCGAATACCGGGCCTTTGAGCCGCTCCCTAGAATGGGAACCATAAGAACACATCGCGCGAGGTGAAATGTCATGAGCAGCCGTGGAAATACCGTATCCGTACTGGCCAGCACCGCTAACAGGGGCATGCCGCGCCTGGGCGATAATGCCGACCAGCTCCCGGGCCAGTGCGCCGACTGTTTTCTCCAGCAACACTGCCTGGCGAGCAAGCTCGACACCACCTGCCGGATCGCGATCAGCGATATTACCGATCACCCCAAGCCACTCCAGAAGGGCAGGCACCTGTACCGCCAGAACAATCCCTTTACCCATGTGTATATCGTGCGCTCGGGCGCCGTGAAAACGTACTACCTCGACGAGGAGGGTGAGGAAAATATCAGCGGTTTCTATCTCCCCGGCGAAATGTTCGGTATCGACGGCGTTTCCAGCGGGGTGCACCGCTTTTCCGCACAGGCGCTTGATACCACCGCCGTCTGCGCAATTGAATTCGAGGGTTTCGAGGCGCTGTTCGCGCAGTACCCCGAAATCCAGCGCCAGTTCACCGGTGTCCTGTGCGACGAGATCTACGCGCGCCAGCAACCGCTGCTGCGCCTGCGCCAGTTCCCGGCAGAGGAGCGTCTGAGCGCCTTCCTGCTCGACCTCGCCCAGCGTGTTCAGCGTCGCAACCAGGACATCCGCGACTTCAACCTGCCGATGCCGCGTCGCGATATTGCGCGGTACCTGTGCCTGGCCGAGGAAACGCTCAGCCGACTGTTTCGTCGTCTGCAGGAGCGGGAAATGTTGACCATGCAGGGTCGCCGCGTCGTCGGGTTTGACGAAAGCGCCTTCCGCAATCAATGCAGCGCCGCGCAGCCATGACCGCCGCCGAACCTCCCATGATGAAAACGCTGCGTGCCGAACACCGGCACATGGCGAACGTACTGGCCCTGCTGGAGCAGCAACTTGAAGCGCTTGAGGCGGGAGACGTGGTCGACAGTCACGTCCTGTACGAAACAATGGACTACATCACCGCCTGGCCGGACCGGTTTCACCATCCGCGCGAGGACATTATCTATTCCCGCGTTGCCGAGGTGGACAGCGAGGCGGCGGACGAGGTCGATACGTTACAGCGCGACCACGACACCACGGCGCGGCAGGGTCGGGAACTACTGGCCGATATCGCTCGCTGGCAGGCGGGCGAGGTTGGCGACAAGCATCTTTTGAAGCAGGCTCGCGCCTATATTGCCCACGTGTTCGAGCATATGAATGTCGAGGAGCAGGTGGTGTTCCCGCATATCGAATCGGTGCTGAGCGTGCAGGACTGGCGCGACCTCTCTGCGGAGGATTCGCTGCTCGCGGTGAACCAGCCCCTGTTCGGCGTTCCTGTGCAGCGTGAGTATCGCCGCATGACGCGCAAGCTGCGTCGCGGCACGCGCCGCGCGGTTGAGCAGGCGGTTTTTGGCCAGATGATTGGCCTGGGCACCGCGATGGAATCGATGGAGGTCATCGCCTCCGCCTGCGCCACCGCACGCGACAGTGCGTCCGACCACCTCGGTCGCGCGTTCAAGGACGCGCTGCAAACTTTCCGGGACACGCCGCTCACCGCACCCAGCCGCTGCGCGGTGAACAATGTGCGCGTCTCCTTCGAATTTTTGGGCGATGTAATCGCCATCACCAGTGATGCCACGCGCGACCTGACCGCGCTGAACCAGGAACGTCGTGAGCGTCTCGCGCTCGTGCAACCAAGGGAAGACACATAATATGCTCCAGCACACGATAGGTCTGCTCATCAAACCCGAATCGCAGTGGCGGTCTATAGCCGCGCTGTCCGAATCCCGAATCAAACTGCTACTGCTGTATCCGTGCTTTATGGCGATATTTCCCGCCGTGGCCTGGTACTACGGGACGACCGTGTCCGGCTGGACGGTGGGCGAACACGGCGAGACCATCCGCCTGACGCAGGACAGTGCGTTGCAGATTTGCATCCTGTTCTATCTCGGGATGGTCGCCTGTATCGCGGTGATCGGTTACTTCATTCACTGGATGTCGGAAACGTACGGCGCCAATTCGAGCATTTCACTGGGCATCGTGATTGCCGGGCTGACGGCCACGCCGCTGTTTGTGGCGGGCATGGTGGGATTCGTACCCATCCTGTGGGCCGATATGCTCATTGGCGCTGCGGCGGTCTCCTGGGCGGTTTACCTCATGTACCTGGGCATACCGATTGTGATGGATATCCCGCGCGAGCGCGGTTTCCTTTTCTCCAGTGCCGTGCTGGCCATCGCCATGGTCATCCTGATCTGCCTGATGGTCGCATCGGTCATTCTCTGGGACATGGGTTTTGCCCCGGCCTTTACTGACTAGCGCGCCCTGACAGGCTGACAACAATGCAAACAGACAATTACTATCGACTGGAACAACACCATGAGTGAACTCTCTCCCTCTCTGGAACACCCGGTTTACAACTACAAGGTCGTACGCCAGTTCGCGGTGATGACGCTGGTTTGGGGTATCGTCGGGATGCTGGTAGGCGTGATTATCGCCGCCCAGCTGGCCTGGCCTGCACTGAACTTCGACCTGCCGTGGATTCACTTTGGACGGCTTCGCCCGTTGCACACCAACGCGGTGATCTTCGCGTTTGGGGGCTCGGCGCTGTTCGCCACGTCCTACTACATTGTGCAGCGCACGTGCCAGACGCGGCTGATCTCCGATCGGCTGGCGGCCTTTACCTTCTGGGGCTGGCAGGCGGTGATACTCAGTGCGGCGATCACGCTGCCGCTGGGCATCACGTCTTCCAAGGAATACGCTGAACTGGAGTGGCCGATCGACATCCTGATCGCCGTGGTCTGGGTCTCTTACGCGATTGTCTTTTTCGGGACCATCATGAAGCGTAAGTCGCCGCATATTTATGTGGCCAACTGGTTCCTGGGTGCCTTTATCGTCGCTGTGGCGATCCTGCATATCATCAACAGCCTGTCGATGCCGGTAGGACTGTTCAAGTCTTACT